>NZ_MOWQ01000007.1:0-74569 GCF_002095565.1 Leuconostoc sp. BM2
GTCTTTGACTGACCCTTAATCATGATTGGGGTAGCTTGTTTAACCCAAATAGCAATAGAATCTTTTGATGGTCCAAATTCTTCTGCTAATGATTTGAGTGAACGGCCTTCTTGGTGAAGTTTAACCAATGAATCTTTGAAATCTTGTGAATAACGAATTGACATAAAAATACTCCTATACTTTCATTTTACGGACTGAATAAAAATAGTCCATTTTTTTAGTATAAGAGCAGCTAAGTATATAAGGACATATACTTTATTCCATCATAAAACTCACATTATAAAAGTAATATATATATATATATATATATTACTTTTATAATTTTAAAGGTATTTTGTATCAAATTCAGGATCTTGACTGGTCAAAATTTTTGGGCCATCCTTAGTAATCGCCAAAGTATGTTCATATTGTGCTGACCATGAACCATCAGCCGTCGTAACAGTCCAACCATCTTCTTCGGTATGATCTGTGTTGACTTTCCAGCCACCAATGTTAATCATTGGCTCAATTGTAATTACCATGCCTTCACGTAAGCGAACGCCATGACCTGGCTTCCCATAATGTGGCACATTTGGCTCTTCATGCATTGTTGGGCCAACGCCATGACCAATATACTCACGCACATCACCATAATGATGTTCAACTTCTGTATATTGTTGAATCGCATTCCCGATGTCACCAATGCGATTACCAACAACAGCTTGGTCAATACCTAAGTACATTGCTTTCTTAGTAACAGCCATCAAGTCTTTAATCTCTGGTGTGACTTCGCCGACTGCATAAGACCAAGCTGAATCTGACACGGCACCATTCAAGCCGACAACTGTATCAACTTTAACTAAGTCACCATTCTTGAGCCTCAAACCTTTACGAGGCAATCCATGTGCGACCTCGTTATTAATACTAATTGTCGTGGCATACTTGAATCCTTCAAAACCGATTTGAAGTGGCACGCCACCATGACTTTCAATATACTCGCGTGATTTTGTTTCAATTTCCCAAGTGTCGATTCCTGGCTTAATTAAGTCGCGCAACATGAGGTGCATACCAGCAATGATAGCGCCTGATTGACGCATGGCTTCAATTTCTCGTGGTGATTTTAACTGAATCATTTTTGTTTTGACTTCTTTCCATTTTTAATACTCCATTTTATTATAGCATTTCACCCCAAAATAAAAAGCACGCAATTGCGTGCTAACTATTACTGCGCCATTTGTTGTGTTATTGATGTGTGAACACGTTCAATCTCTGTTTGGCTCATCACTTCAGTTGACCCTAAACCACTAATACTTTGGGTGGTTCCTTTTAGTTGATCCTGCTTAACCGTCCCGAATGCTTTACGATAGCTGAGGGCAAGATTCTTCATAGAAGTTGTTGAAACATCCGTTTGAACATTGTTAGAAATTGTCGTTAGCAGTGAATCATTAAATAATGTGCCAACTTTAGCTGAGTTTTTCAAGACAGCCTTGATAACGAGTTGCTGTCTCATTTGACGACCATAATCACCATTAGGATCTTCATGTCGCATACGTGAGAACGCCAATGCTTCATTTCCATCCATGTGATAAGTCTTGCCGGAAACAAATGAATATTGACTCTCAGAATCAGCTTGTGTTGTGTCACCAGTCGTGGTGAACGTCAAAGGTGATGTGACATCAACACCACCAACGGCGTCAACCATTTTAACCAGACCACCCATGTTAATCAAGATATAGCCACCGTTAATATCAATATTTAACAGATTTTCAACAGCTGACACCGCTGAATCAGCTGATCCATAGGCATATGCAGCATTTATCTTCATTTGTTGACCGCTGACTGTTACCAACGTATCACGTGGAATTGATGTCATTGTCGTGACATTAGTTTTGGGATTAATGGTCATGACGATCATTGTATCTGTTCGACCTTTATAGTTACGACCCAGTTCGCCAGTATCTGTTCCAAGCAATAAATAAGAAACTGGCTTTTTGCTACTAGTAAGTTTGTTAGCAGATTTTGTCGTTTTGGACGATTTCTGCATTTTAGTAATTGTGCTGTTAACTTTATAGTACGCGTATGAACCTGTTGCAATTCCCCCAACTACGAGTAGTCCAATAATCGTTAAAATAATATTTCTTACTGTGTGTCGCTTTTTTGGACGCATTTTTGAACGCCTTTGCATGAGCAATTCCCCTTTGTTGTTTGTTACATAATTGTAAAATAGTATAACACAAAATGAACCTTAATAATCAATCCATACAAAAAAGTCCACAAAACGTGAACTTTTCATTAGGTATAAATACTACATTGTACCAAATAAACGGTCACCCGCATCCCCTAGACCCGGAACGATATAGCCATGTTCATTCAGTCCTTCATCTAATGATCCTGTATAGATATCAACATCTGGGTGTGCATCTTGAACTGCTTTGACACCTTCTGGAGCTGACACCAATGTGATTAACTTAATATGCTTAGCGCCACGCTTCTTTAAAGCAGAAATAGCATCCTTAGCTGACCCACCAGTTGCCAACATAGGGTCAACCAACAATACGTCGCGTTGATCAATATCCTCAGGCAATTTAATGAAATATTCAACTGGCTCGAGGGTTGTTTCATCACGATACATACCAATATGACCAATTTTGGCTGCTGGAATTAATTGTACAATGCCATCGACCATTCCCAATCCAGCACGTAGGATTGGCACGACAGCTAATTTTTTACCTGCTAATTGCTTTTTAGTAGTTGTCGCTACTGGTGTCTCGACAACAACATCTTCCAATTGCAAATCGCGGCTAGCCTCATAAGTCATCAACATCGCGATTTCGTCCACTAATGCTCGAAAGTCCTTAGTGCCGACATTCTTGTTACGAATCATTGTGAGCTTATGTTGGATCAACGGATGATTCATTTCAACAAATTTTCCCATGATAGTTTTGAATGAACACAAACGAATCGACTGAAAACGCCGTATTCATTATTTCCTTCCAATTCAATTTACTATCTTAAATTATACCAAAAAATAACGTTATCCGGATAAAAATATCATTCACAAGAGGATTGGACAATTAATCAAGCACAGTTGCGTTTTGATGATTAGTAACAAGATAGGCACCTAAACCTACAAGTGCACCAAGAGCAGCCGGTACAACCCATCCAAAGCCAAGTGAGGCAAATGGCACAAATTGGTGATATCCATTCACAACACGCTGTACGCTAGCCAACGACACTAAAGGTGAGCTAGCAAGGGCATCTAAAACAGCAGGTAAAGTGACAGCAGCCACAACAAAACGATAAACTAGCGCTGATTGCTTGAAATATTTGCTGAATAGCGACAATAAGATAAGTACCAAAGCAAATGGATACAATAGCATCAAAACCGGTACTGACCAAGCTACGATATTAGTCAAACCTGCGTTAGCTGTGACAAATGATCCAAACGCAATGACACGCAACCACCAAAGATAACTCACTTTTGGAAAAACACGGTGCATATCTTGTGAGAATGAGACGAACAGTCCCATAGCTGTTGTGAAAACTGCTAAGGTCACGATAACGCCGGTCAACGCTGTCCCAAAGTTACCCATATAATGGCCAACAATTTGAGCAAAAGCATCGCCACCATTTGCTGATGGTTTGAACAATCCCAAACTACTAGTACCAACCAGAACTAGCGCTGCATAAATCACCGCTTCCGCGACAATACTTAACAAACCAGCCTTTGCTAATACAGTCGATACTTGCTTTTTGTGGAATTCTAAGCCTTTGACAGCATATACAACTGAAACGGCTAAGGCCAACAAGGCTATGCCATCCATTGTATTATACCCATCTAAAATTCCCTGAAAAGCGGCATTACTTTGATACGCCGCAGATACCGTTTGATGTGTGTTCCCCATTGGCATAACTAACGATAATACCAACACTAATAACAATAGTCCCAAGAATAGCGGATTAAGATATCGTCCCACCCATTTCAATAAGCCTGATTCTTTAACTGTTAGAAAGTAAGCCAATCCAAAGAAGACAGCCGAGAAAACTAGCATTGCTAATCCTTGATATTTAACAGGTATAAATGGTGCTACGCCCATTGAAAACGCCGTTGCTGCTGTACGCGGTGTTCCAAAAAAAGGACCGATTGTCATGTGAATAGCAACTAAAAATACTGTGCCAAACCAAGGTGCGACTGGTTTGGCAATGTCGTAAACACTTTGACTATTGGTGACACTCACTGCCATCATTGCCAAGAATGGCACAATAGTACCAGTAATCAAAAATCCAACCGTTGCTGGTAACCAATTACCACCTGATAATTGACCTAACTGGACAGGAAAAATTAAGTTTCCTGCTCCAAAAAACATTCCAAATATTAGTGACGCCACTAATACTAACTTTTGTCACGTTAATTTCTTTTCGTCCATTTCTTTTCTCCCTAGTAGTATACGTTATTGCTTCAATTTACTCACTAAATCATTTGAATATTCATACCAATTCCTCTTCCCTCTATGATAAAAATAAAAAAGACTAGCTACAATTTTTTAGCAGCTAGTCTTTCAACATATCAAATCAGCTACCTATCATGTTTGGTCTGATAGGCGCAAAAAATTTCAGCACTTATCACTAATTAATGATAATAATGCTGATAATAATTTGTGTTGTTGTTGCGAATTGATTTGTCATATTATTTTCTCATTTATTTATTAACAATATTAAACCAAATATCATTTATTTTGTCAACCTCTAATTTTAGTCAAAAAAAAACGCTTATCGCGTTTTTTTAAATTAGCGTTGTACGGCTACTGTCGTTTCAGTTGTTGCTGCAGTACGTTCTTGTACCAAAACATTTTCTGATGACAATGCAGACTTTGCTTGCTCAGCCAACTTTGAGAATGTGTCAAAATCAGAAACAGCAAGATCAGCTAACATCTTACGGTTCAATTCAACACCGGCCAATGTCAAACCATGCATCAACTTTGAGTATGACAAACCGTTCATACGGGCTGCTGCGTTGATACGAGCAATCCATAGCTTACGGAAGTTACGCTTTGTGTTCTTACGATCACGGTATGCATACAAGTATGACTTGTAAACTTGTTGCTTAGCAACCTTAAAATTAATACGACGTTGTCCACGGTAACCCTTGGCCAACTTAACAAACTTTTTACGACGTGCGCGTGATACTGTACCACCCTTAACTCGCATGGGTATTTCCTCCTAGAAATTAAATAATTAGACTTACCTTGAAATTAGAGCGTGCTCAACATCTTAGCGTATGTCTTAACAGTCGTTGAATCCATCATGCGTGTGCCACGCAATTGACGACGTTGCTTCTTTGTCTTACCGTGGAAACGGTGTGAAGTATAAGCTGAAGCTGACTTCAAGCCACCGTTAGCTGTCTTCTTAAAGCGCTTTGCTGATGCGCGGTGTGTCTTCATCTTTGGCATGTGACCAATTCTCCTACTTTACGATTTTTGTTTATGCTTGATTAAACAAGCGACTAAACCCTTACTTACTTGGCATCGCGTGGTGCCAAGACCAAAAACATTTGGCGGCCATCCATTTTGGCACGTTGTTCCACCTTGGCGATGTCATCAAGTTCTTCAGCCATGCGGTCTAAGACCCCACGTCCAATGTCTTGGTGAGTAATCATACGACCACGGAAACGCAAATTCAGCTTAACTTTGTTGCCTTGCGACAAAAACTTGATTGCTGCCTTTTTACGTGTTTCGAAATCGCCTGAATCAATCACTGGTGACATACGAACTTCTTTAACTTGAACAATTTTTTGGTTCTTACGTTGTTCTTTTTGCTTCTTTTGCGCTTCGAACTTCGCTTTACCCCAGTCCATGATTTTGGCAACTGGTACTTCAGCGTTAGCCTGTACCAATACCAAATCAAGGTCTGCATCATTCGCTAATTGTTGGGCATCACGTGTTGACATTTCTTCTTGCTTACCATCATGGATAAGCAAAACACGTGGTGCGCGGATATTTTCGTTGACTAGATCAACTTGTCGTGGTTGACGTGCTATTGTCTGGCACCTCCAAATTTATTTTGTGAATCAAGAAGAAAAGTGGGCAAGAACTTAATCTTTACCCACTTCAACACTTGCAGTACTTAACGTACAACTGTATCTGCCAAGTAACGATATCACTTGGCGAGAAGCGGGTGCTTCTACTTGTTCAACAGATACTAGTTTACTACCTCATAGATCATTTGTCAACTGTGTTCTGGATTAAACGAACGCCATAGTGACTAATGACTAAAATCGCGAATTGAACGCCGGCAAACAACGTGACAAAAACAATCATATGCATGCTGAACGATTTAGCTATTAAACTTAAAACATGTTGTAATCTTGTGAAAACATCCCAAGAGTTCAAGCGAAGAAAACGGCCGATATATATGCCAACACCCGATAATATCGACAAAACAGCCATAAGGAATAATTCTAACACATCGTGGCGTTTGTCAAAATAATGTTTAAAAATAAGCTCTAAACTTAAAATACCTAACACAACACCGATAAAGATACCTGCCGACAAAACCGCATAATTGAAATATTGCATACGGACTGTCAAACCAATACCGATGTATTGTAAATGAATATAATCTGTAATCATATACATCGTATTTGGATAGAATAGCAACCATAAAATACTAAAAATTGTCCCCACTGTGACACGTTTAGTAAATGCCACTACTAAGGCAAAATCCAAAGGTAACAATGCCAAAAACACATTCCAGTTTAAAAATGTAAAATGTGTGGGGGTCAGGTAGACAAACAAAAAGAAAAGAACCACAATTAGATGAATAGCACCTATACTAATTAAATTTTGTTTTCTCATCCGAGCACCTCCTTAATTTGCTACATCTTATATTTTAGCACGTCATTGCGTTGTCGTTTCCTGTGTTTATAAGGACCATAATTGTCTTTATCGTGATAAAAAGTTGGTCTCACTGGCTGTAACAGTATTCAGTATCATTCTATGGTACAATAACGATAATAAAGCTTTATCAAAACCTAGAATTTATAGTAACCTTATGTCAAGTAAATACCCTTGACATTAAATAGAGTTTAACTGTTGACAAACGCTGTAAATTTAGGTAAACTTGACTAGTTGATAAATTGAAACGAAAGGAGGTGCTATCATGGCTACCCCATCAAACAAGAATTCAAAGTCTCACAAGCGCAATCGCCGCGGACACATCGGTTTGAATGTTCCAAACATTTTGTTGGATCAGACAACTGGTGAATACCGTGTTGCTCACCGCGTCTCACCTTCTGGTGTTTATAACGGCAAGCAAGTTGTTGATAAGAAGTAACAATGATGCCTGTTCTATTTGTAGAACAGGTTTTTTTGTTTGCGAAATAACTTTAATTTAGGATCTATGACTATAAAAATCAAAGAAGCCGCGGTTGACTCTGCTGACCGCGCCCAAGAAATGATTGCACGTGGTGCTAACCGAATTGAATTAAACGCTCGCCTTGACTTAGGCGGCATTACCCCTGACACACGAACTATAATCGACACGCTAACTATTGCTGGTGATATACCAGTTGTCATTATGGTTCGCCCTCGTGGTGGCGATTTTGCATATGATAATACTGAATTAAACCAAATGCTAGAAACCTTACAAATTGTTGCAGATTTAGGTGGTCAGCATGTTACTTTCGGTGTTGTGCGAAATGGATCACTGGACACAGACATGATGTCGACGTTAATCGAGACTGCAGATACACTGAATTTACATGTCGTTATGCACATGGCATTTGATAAGATTACAATAGACCAACAACAAGCAGCTATGCAATGGTTATTCACACATGGCGTTACGCGTATTTTGACCCACGGTGGTGTGCTAACAACGGCCATCACTGAACTAATGCCACAATTAGAATTTCTTGTAGATCGCGCACCAGTTGGCATGACCATTTTACCTGGTGGTGGTGTGACACACGATAATGCTGACGAAATTGCTGATGTGCTTGGTATTTCTGAGGTACACGGTACTAAAATAGTATAGCTTCATTTGACTGTTGGTTATAAATACTTACTAATTGAACAATAAAATACTTTTAAGCTTTAAATCTCAAATTGGCTATTGTCCGAATACGTGCCAAGCGTTCACGTTAAAAAGTTTTGGGAGAATTTTTGAGATGAATAGAAACAATTCGAAGGCTTTGAATCATCATTTAAGTCCTATCATCATTTTTTTGTTGTCTATCTTTGTTAGTTTTTCTGCTTTTAATACAGTTCAATCTAACGTTGACGCAAGTACCTTTTTAACAAAGCACAAAATATACAAAGTTAAAGTCGCAAGTGTCAAGACAGATAAAAAAGCAAAATGGATAGTCAAAGGCACTTCTAAAGCCCCAAGTGGCACAAAGATATACGCAACAACTGCAGATAAGCAAAATGCTAACTATGGTGTGAACGCTGCACAATCAACCAAAAATAAAACTTAGGCAACTATGAAGCATGGCAAGTTCAGCCTAGCCATTAATCCTCATGTTCTAAAAAATGCTACGGATTATCAAACTAATCAACATTTCAAAGTATACTTATTTGCTGTCTCAAAGTTAAAGTCTTCTTGGGCCAATTCAAATGCGATATCAGCGTCAGCAATGCATGATATCAGGTCAAAAGTGTCCTCAAACAAACTAAAATATACTAAATCTCAGTCAAACTATTATCAATATTTAGCAGCAAAAGCAAGTTCAAAAGCAGCTAGTGAATCAATAAAATCCTCATCTAGTCTCGCAATCGCATCATCAGAAAGTGTAGCACGTGCGGCTAGTGAATCTGCGTCACGCGCTTCTTCAGAAGCCATTGCATCATCGCAAGCGGCTGTTGCGGCAGCTAGTTCATCGGCAGCACAACAAGCACAATCGACGGCGGCTGCAACCGATAATAATTCAGCTACCAATGTTAATTCAACTAATCGCGCCAAATGGGCGATTCAAAATGGTTACACATGGGCCACTAGAAAAGGACATTCTCATATCATTGCCCCAGGTCAACCATTACCTGATGGTTACTACTGGCAAGTGCCTTAAAAAGATTTAGAAATCAAAAACCACCCAATAGGTGGTTTTTTAATGTCAGTAAGTCGCTTATCATTACGTGATACAATGAAAGAGTCGATATTTAAAAAATACATATTAATTATCTTGCTATCATTGATGAAATGACACAATCAAAGCAAACATTTTTCAAAATTGGTTACATATACCAACAGCACAAGGAGCTAATCACATGCCATTAGATGGACTCTTTACTCATGCCATCATTCATGAACTTAATACATTGATAACGGGTGGCCGTATCACCAAGGTACATCAACCCTATTCAAACGAAATCGTCCTTGTTGTACGTAACAACGGGCAGAATTATCCACTGCTTTTGAGCGCACATCCAAGCTATGCCCGCGCACAAATCACCTACATTCCATACGAGAATCCACAAACCGCGCCTAATTTTGTGATGTTTTTGCGACGCTATTTGGAAGGCACTAAAATACAACGAATTGAACAAGTTGACAATGATCGTATTATCAATTTTTATGTCAACGCCCGTGACGAATTAGGCGATGTACAAGAAATTCGAGTCACGCTTGAAATGATGGGACGCCACTCTAACCTTTTTCTCGTACGCGAGCATGATAATCGCATTCTAGAACTCATCAAGCATGTACCTGCTGACCAAAATCGCGTGCGCTCATTGTTCCCAGGCGCAACCTATATTTTGCCGCCAGCGCAAAATTTGTTAAATCCCTTTGAAAGTGGTTTAGACGGCTTAGCATCTATGATTTTGGATGAGCCGTTCGACAATTGGGCAAAGCAAATTCAAAGTACCTTTCAGGGATTTAGTCGCGACAGTGCATTAGCTTTAGCACGCGCTATCAATCAGGATGGGGATCATTTGGCAAATGCGCGTCATTGGTTGGCACAATTTGATAATCCGCAACCAACCTTGTTTACCTCAGCCAACGGTGGATTCAGTTATGCAGCATTTAATTGGCAACAAGAATCTGCAAGCGCGCAATCATTTAACACAATTGGTGAAATGCTAGATGCTTATTACGTTGGTAAAGCTGAGCGTGAACGTGTTAATCAACAAGCCGGATCATTGGTCCGCGTTGTTAAAAACGAGCTCAAAAAAAATATCACAAAACGTAAAAAGCTTTTAAATACGCTATCAGACGCTGAAAATGCCGATGATTTGAAAGTCAAAGGCGACTTGCTCATCACCTATCCGCATCTTGTAGAAAAAGGTATGACAAGCGTACAAATCGAAAACTACTACGATAACAATAACTTATTGTCAATCACACTTGATCCTAAACTTAATGGGCTCAAAAATGCGGAAAAATATTTCACGAAATATCGCAAGTTGCGGACAGCGGTTGACTTTGTCAATGAACAGTTGGCGCTCACTGACGCTGAAATTTCCTATTTCAATAACATCATGGCGCAATTAGATGTGGCTTCACCAAAAGATGTTGAAGATATTCGCATTGAATTAACAACAGAAGGCTATATTCGAACCAAAAAGAAAAGTAAACAGCGACCCAAAGTGTCACACCCCGACAGATTCGAAAGTAGCGATGGTACGCTCATTGAAGTCGGAAAGAATAATTTGCAGAATGAACGTCTCTCGCTTAAGCAAGCTGATCGTCGCGATATTTGGTTACATGTTCAGAAAATTCCAGGATCACACGTCATCATTCATGACGCGAATCCCTCAGAAGCAACGCTTATCGAGGCAGCCAAATTAGCTGCTTATTATAGTAAAGCTAGAGATTCGGCTAATGTTCCTGTTGACTATTTACCTGCTGGTAAATTGCGAAAGCCAAACGGTGCAAAACCTGGCTTTGTCATTTTTGAAGGTCAGCAAACACTCTATGTGACCCCTGATGCTGCACTTGTTTCACAATTGAAAATAAAAAAATAACAGCCTGACGGCTGTTTTTTTTGTTAGTTAGGATTTGGTAAATAAAGGTTCCCTAATGTGGCAGCTAACACTGCTTTAACTGTGTGCAAACGATTTTCTGCCTGTTGAAATTGGTGTGCATACGGTGCATTAAAGACATCGTCAGTGATTTCCATTTCTGTCAAACCGTACTTGTCATAAATATCTTGTGCCATTGTCGTTTGAACATCATGAAATGCTGGCAGATCATGCAGAACAATGACTTGATTATTATGCGTTTTTGCTACCAATTCATGATTGATTTGATAAGGTAGCAATAGTTCGATTCGTTGTGCGAACTGGTCTTCCTCACCCATTGACGCCCAGACGTCTGTATACAAAATATCTGCGCCTGAAACACCTAAATCAACATCATCGGTAATAGTAATTTTTGAACCAGATACGGCAGCCTTTTGCTTTGCCAACTGTTGCACATCATCAGTTGGCTGCAAACTTTTAGGCGCCACAATATGAACATTAACACCCAAAATAGCGCCTGTCACCAACAAAGAGTGGGCAACATTATTACGGCCATCCCCTAAATAAGCCAACGTAATGCCTGACAAATGACCAAAGTGTTCTTTGATGGTCAAAAAATCAGCCAACATTTGTGTCGGATGCCACTCATCTGTCAGACCATTCCACACTGGCACGCCACTGGTGGTTGCCAACTCTTCAACAATTTTCTGAGAAAAACCACGGTATTCAATACCATCATACATGCTGCCCAAAACTTTTGCTGTATCTTGTAGCGATTCTTTTTTGCCAAATTGAATGTCATTGTGACCCAAAAATTCTGGATGTGCACCCAAATCATTGGCCGCAACTGTGAATGCCGAACGTGTCCGCGTTGACGTTTTTTCAAATAATAGGGCAATATTTTTACCCGCCAAATACTGATGGGGAATATTTTGTTGTTTGAGTGACTTTAAATGCGCTGCCAAATCAATCAATGTTTCTAGCTCTGCTTTAGTAAAATCAATCTCTTTCAAAAATGATTTACCTTGGAAATGTGAATTCATTGGCGCTCCTCCAAAATTTTATAATTACGCGTTACTTCTTTTTTGACGTTGGTCACAGCCGTACCACCAAGTGATGTACGACGATTAACAGCCGTTTCTGAAGCCAAAATTTGATAAATATCAGCTTCAATTTGAGGTGCAGCAGCTTGTAAGTCAGTCAAAGTCATTTTCTGTAACGGTGTATGTGTCTGAATGCCCTTCAATACCAACTGACCAACAATCGCATGTGCTTCACGGAAAGGCACTCCTTTGGTGGCTAAATAGTCAGCGAGTTCTGTTGCATTTGAAAAATCATCTTGCGTTGCAGCTAACATTTGACCCTCATGAACCGTTAAGCCATTTAACATGCCAGTAAATATTTTCACCGAGGCAATTACCGTGTCCATCACATCAAAAACTTGTTCCTTATCCTCTTGCATATCTTTGTTATAAGCAAGTGGTAGAGATTTCATTGTCGTCAATAGCGCCAATAATGAGCCATAGGTACGGCCAGTTTTACCCCGCACCAATTCCGCAAAATCAGCATTCTTTTTTTGAGGCATGATTGAAGAGCCTGTTGAAAAATCATCTGACAATTCAATATAATTAAATTCATAGCTCGACCATAAAATTAACTCTTCAGCCATACGTGATAAATGCATCATTAAAATCGAAGCATTGCCGAGAAATTCCAATGCGAAGTCACGATCTGACACAGCATCTAACGAATTATGATAAATATCACTAAAGCCTAGCTCATCCGCAACAAATTCACGGTCAATGGGAAATGTGGTACCCGCCAAAGCTGCAGCTCCTAGTGGCAGAATGTCCGTATGCTTTTGGTTAAATTCAAAACGTTCGTAATCACGTTGGAACATGTTGAAATAAGCTAACAAATAATGACCATAAGTTATAGGTTGGGCATGTTGTAAGTGAGTATAGCCAGACATAATCGTGCCGGCGTGTTTGTCTGCCAATGATAATAGCTCACTCTGCAAGTCGGTCAAGGCTGACATCACATGTGGTAAACGGTGTTTTACCCAAAGGTGAAAATCAGTTGCCACCTGATCATTTCGAGAACGCGCAGTATGAAGTTTGCCAGCAACAGCGCCAATTTTTTCTGTCAATAAAGCTTCCATATTCATATGGATGTCTTCATTTTTAACATCAAATGTCAAATTACCCGCTGTTAATTCTTGTTGCAAACTTTCTAAGCCAGCCACAATTTGTGCTGATTCGTCACTTGATATAATAGCTTGTTTGCCCAACATTTTTGCGTGGGCAATTGACCCTTCTAAATCTTCAGCCGCCATTTTTTGATCAAAATGAATCGACGCCCCAAACTCATCAACCCATTCAGATGCTTTGGCAGTAAAACGACCACCCCATAATTTATCACTCATATCACTTTTTTGCACTGCGCAATGCAACAGTGTTTTCCCTTCTTCAAAGCTATGTACGCGCCGAAGCGCTTGTTTATTTCACTGTATCTTTCTTTGGTTGTGAATGAACATGGTTCACTTGTTCATACACCGTGTTACTCAATGTCCACAACTTGATGAAGCCAACAGCAGCTTCTTGGTCAAAGGATGATGCAGCCGTGTAAGTTGCCAAATCTTCGTTATATAATGAATTTTGCTCTGATTGACGCGCAACAGCAATGGCATTACCTTTATAAAGCTTCATTTTAACAACACCGTTCACATTTTTTTGTGTATCATCAACGAAAGCCATCAAACTGTCAAACAAAGGTGATACCCACTTAGCTTCATAAACGAGATTAGCTAATTGTTGCTCAATTAATGGCTTGAAATGGGCCACATCACGTTCGAGCGTCAAATCTTCGAGATCCTTGTGCGCTGTCATCAACACTGCAGCAGCAGGCGCTTCATAAATTTCACGAGACTTGATACCTACCAGACGGTTCTCAATATGATCAATTCGACCAATACCATGTTGACCAGCAATTTCATTGACGGCAACAATTAGTTCAGCAAGTGGTAATTGCTCACCATTTAATGCTACCGGCACACCTTGTTCAAATGTCACATCGATAAATTCTGGTACATCAGGTGTGTTTTCAATAGCCTGTGTTAAGGCGTATGCATCTTCAGGTGCTTGGTTCCATGGGTTTTCTAGGATACCTGCTTCATTGGCACGTCCCCACAAGTTTTCATCAATTGAATAAGGTGAGTCCAAATCAATAGGCACTGGCACGTCATGGGCATGGGCGTATTCAATTTCTTCTTCACGCGACCATTGGAAATCACGAATTGGTGCTTCAATTTTCATTTCAGGATCAAGGGCATGGATAGCTGCTTCAAACCGTACTTGATCATTACCGTGCCCAGTCGAACCATGAGCAATGGCAACAGCATCATTTTCATGCGCAATGTCAACTAATTTTTTGATAATCAAAGGACGTGACAAAGCAGAAACCATTGGATATTCGCCTTCATACATCATGTTTGCTTTGATAACTGGTGCGACGTATTGCTCAGCAAATTCTGATTTTGCGTCAATAACAATTGACTGTGTCGCCCCAACTTGCAAGGCTTTGGCTTGGATCATGTCCATATCTTTGCCATGTTGACCAACGTCTAAAACGACAGCGATAACGTCATAACCCTTTTCGTTCAACCAAGGAATGGCTACTGAGGTATCCAACCCACCGGAATATGCTAATACTAATTTTTCTGTCATGATAATGTCCTCGCTGTTTTTTGTTTTAGTTATTTGTTGATTCTATATTAGCGCGCCTTGTTTAAATATGCAATAAAATAACGATTATATACACTTAAAAGTTGTATAAACTGATTTTAAGTGTATATTTTTGCAATAAAAAAGAACCTTTCGGTTCTATTGATATATCTTATTCATGCCAAACAGGTTCCAACAAATGGGTTTGTTCTGGCGTTGGCCCTACGGCGAAGCTCAACAAATCGACTTCCAACAATTCAGAAATACGTTGGAGATAATGTTGGGCATTGACTGGTAGTTCTTCAAATGTTGTCACACCCGTAATGTCTTCATCCCAACCGGGCAAGGTCTCACAGTTGACGTCCAACCCATTAAACCAAGTATCTGAAGCTGGGAAATGGTGAATTTCTTCGCCTTTATAAGTATACGAGGTCGCAATTTTTATTTCTTTCAAACCTGACAAAACATCCAATGAGTTAATGGCTAACTTGGTCAAACCAGAAACTTGTACCGCATGTCGCAAAGCAACCGCGTCTAGCCAGCCAATACGGCGAGGACGCTTAGTAATCACACCGTACTCGTGACCCACTTCGCGAATATGATCTGCAATGTCATTAAACAATTCAGTTGGGAAAGGTCCCTCACCAACTCGAGACGTATAAGCTTTAATGACACCAACAACGTCTTGGATTTGCTTTGGGCCTACCCCAGCACCATTCATCACACCACCCGCTGTTGGGTTAGAGCTTGTCACATAGGGATACGTACCGTGATCAACGTCAAGCATTACACCTTGTGCACCTTCAAATACAACACGTTTGCCAGCTTTCATCAATTGACCCAGCAAATAAGACGTATCTGTCACATAAGATGCCAACTGACGACCATATTCAACATAAGTTTGGTAAATATCATCGTAATCTAACGCTTCTTCACCATACAATTTAGTCAATTGGGCATTTTTAAATGGCAAATATTCTTTTAGCAACTTACCAAATACTTCTGGATCAATCAAATCAGCGACGCGAATACCAACACGTGAGATTTTATCCGTGTAGGCAGGACCAATACCTTTTTTGGTCGTACCAATTCGATTATTTGAAGCAGATTCAGATGCCTTATCCAACGCAATGTGGTACGGCATAATAACATGTGCACGGTTTGAAATGCGCAAATTCTCAATCGTAATTCCTTGGCTTTCAACTTCTTTAATTTCAGCTAAAAGTGCTTCGGGATTGACAACAACGCCGTTGCCAAGTACTGCTAGTTGACCTTTCGTGATGATTCCAGATGGTAGTGCAGACAATTCAAATTTTGTTTGGCTATGCCAAATCGTGTGTCCCGCATTGTTACCACCTTGGTAACGGACAACAGCATCCGCATGTTCAGCGAAAAAATCAACGATTTTTCCTTTACCTTCATCGCCCCATTGGGAACCAACAACAATTACACCAGACATATTTTTCTCCTGTTACGCCGATAGCTGCTTTCAGACGGGATAGGTTTGTCGGAGAAAGCCAGTATTCTACATTCAGAATAACTAACCTGTTTGCGCCTATCCGTGAGTGTCCCTCTATCATCGTTCATTTTTATGTAAAACACGAACATTAAATGTGATAAACTCCTTTTACCTATTTATTTTACCATAATCCTAAATTTATTTTTGAGAAAAGTGATGTTAATTTCTAATATTATCGGTTAAAACGTTTGCCTCATCGAATTTATAGAAATAAAAAAGGACATATAATGTCCTTTTTAATCAATCTGCCGTCGTATAAACAGCCAAAACGTCTTCGTTTTCTTCAAGTTCATCGACTAAATGATCTAATTTTTCGCGATCTTCATCAGTAATTGTCATTGGATTTTGCGCAATCATCGTAATTTCAGCATCTTCAAAAACGAAACCCGCTTCAGTCAAAGCACCTTCAACTGCCTGAAAGTCCGCTGGATCAGTGTAAATTTCAAATACTTCATCAGCTGTTTGAACATCTTCAGCACCGGCTTCCAGCGCCGCCTCCAAAACAGTGTCTTCATCCAAATCAGGATATGCTTCACGATCAATTGCTAAGTAACCTTTTCGGTCGAACTGGAAAGCAACTGAACCAGATGTGCCCAAAGCACCGCCAGCATGTTTGAATGAATTACGAACGGTAGAAACTGTACGATTAATGTTATCCGTTGATGCTTCAACTAACACAGCGACACCGGCTGTGCCATAACCTTCATAGGTCACTTCTTCAAACTTTGCACCACCAGCACCAGATGCTTTATCAAGTGCACGTTGAATGTTATCTTTTGGCATGTTAGCTGCCTTAGCTTTTTCAACAACCAAACGCAATGATGCGTTCATCTCTGGATCTGCACCGCCAGCCTTTGCAGCAACATATAAGTCGTGTGCCAGCTTTTGAAAAATCTTACCACGCTTAGCATCTTGGGCGTTTTTACGACCTTGGATGTTATGCCATTTACTATGTCCTGACATTGTGTCATCTCCTTGAAATATAAATATTCAATCTATTTTATCAAAAAAACGAACGATTTACCAGCTTGACCGATATGATAGTTATCGAGCTAACCGTTGTAACCTCAATTTTACTTGATCAAGGGCACCACGTAACCGTTTAACAGCAGCCAAAATTTCAGCAGTTGTTGATGAATCATCCAAGGTAGACAGCAACTGTTTCTTTGCTTCTTGCACAATTAATTCTTTCTTAAATACACGCCTATTTGATTGTTTCAATAGCATTGTTGCCATTGCAGTCACGCCTTGCCTAGCCGTTTGCAAATCAATAAATGTCTCTGACAAATCACGGTGTGTCTTTTTCATGGCGGCGAATCCTTCACAGGTATGAATGCGACCAATTAGTTTTTGTAACGTGGGTTCATTGGCCACACTACTCTGATAAACTTCCTCCAAAAGAATATCTAACTGACTTTTCTCAGTTTTAGTTGATGCATTAATCATTTTTTGAGTGGCTTGCAATTGCTGATAGGCAGCCATGATGGCTTTTGAATTAACCGACTTCATAGTGTGCTTTAGATAATTGATCTCGCTAATAATTTCTTTATCTTGATGAGATCCATGGATTGTCATGAGCAATTGCCGTGCCAGCTTCAACGCCTCATCCAATTCTGCTTGTTTCCGTCTTACAGATGCTCTTAATCGATTGGTTAAAGAATAGATTGAAGCAATTGTCGCCTTGCTGTCGTACAATGTATTGTCTAGTACGAGTGCATCAATTTGGACATCATTATCTTCCGACCAACGACTCATGTTAAGACCATTAAGGTATGTTTCAGCAAATTTAACAGCTTTTTCACGTTCAACTGTTGCTTGTGTCACCCGATCAGATAATAACTTAAGAACAAATTGTTCATCTGCCATGGCGCCCTTATACATCGCCTGAATAAATTCAATGACAATTTTCACTTCAGGTTCCATTGCCACACTGCTTGTCATCATATTTGCCACTGTCTCTTCTAAATGAAGATCAAATTTTTCACGTTGTTGCAATAATACAGCAAGTTCTTTTTCAGCATTTTGATACAATTCATTCCAATTTTCATGGCATTTTTTGGCTGCTTGAAGCAACTTAGTATTTAACTGTTGGTATACATTTTCGGAAGATAAAAGCTTATAACGCTTTAACAATGCGCCTAAATCAC
Organism: Leuconostoc sp. BM2; assembly: GCF_002095565.1. NCBI lineage: Bacteria > Bacillati > Bacillota > Bacilli > Lactobacillales > Lactobacillaceae > Leuconostoc > Leuconostoc sp. BM2. The sequence continues at coordinate 18,329 of NZ_MOWQ01000007.1, forward strand.
GACGATATTTGGGTGCTAAATTTGTTAAATCACTAATTTGGTTTGTTTGCAATAACTGTTCATCAGACATTTTTTTAAATAACCCAATACTTGGCCCAGCATTCAAGTCTGTTAAAGCTATTTTTCTATCAATTCGTGCCAAAACAGTTGTACTTGTCAATTTAGAAATCGCTGCTTTTAATTCATCAACATGAGATTCAGGGCGGAGCAATAACTGTGATAACGCCAATACTGTTTGCCTAACCTTTGTCTCATTACCAACTGGTGTAACATCATAAAGTGTCATTTTAGCTTGCCGGAGTGTCTTCTGATATACTTTTTCTGCTGCAAGCATTGTGTCGTGTAAGTATCGACGAGCTGTTATTAATTTATCATTGGATTTTGCTGTACTTAAACATTTTTTTAATTTTTCCAGAGCAGTTTGAACGTCAATATTCTTGACTAGATGTGGTGGCACTTGCAATCTTCGCGTTGACTCAAGCACTTCATCTCGGACATTTTCATCAGGATGAAAAATTAAATCAAAATCGAATTGATTCGAAAATTCAGCGGCATTTCTGTCAGAAACTTTATCAATCTTTTCTTCCCAATCTTTTTCTTTCCCTAACATTAGTGATGCAATTGTTCGTCGCTGATTGACCCAAACATAATGTTTTTGAGGTGCCTTATCCATTCTTCTTTCTCCCCTTCATTTTTTGACCAGTCATACTATATTTCTATTTTAAAAAATGAAAGTGAATAATTATTGAACTAATCATGTTGAGATAAGTAAGAATTTTAAGTATTATGAAGAAATTGCGTCCAAAAAAAACGCATTACTGCGTTTAATAGTTATTACCACCAAGTAACTCCAAGTACGTCATAGCAGCACTGGCAATCAATGCTGCTAAAATATCGTCAAGATAAACATTAATACTATCTGTTTTATCGTTGATGACACCAATCAAACCTGGCTTTAAATCATCTAACAAACCGTAATGAACCGTTGCTGCCGCAGAAAATTGCTGGGTAATTGCAATCGCTAAAATTTCATCAACATTGTGCCCATTAGCATCTCGTTGCAAGCGAGGCTTTAACGGTTGATCATCTGACATTGTTTCTGCTTGTTCATCCAAATAAAGCGCTGTCAAAATAATATCTGCGACTTCATCTTTGTGTAACACACGTGAAATAGCTTGTGCCAATGTCTGTTCATCAAGTTCATCATGATATTTATCAGTCAAAAATGTACGAGTGCCTTCTGCAATATCTTCAATTTTAACGCCACGCTTTGCTAACTGCGCAATGGCTTGCTCTTGTAATTCTTGTGTCATGATATCTCCTTTAATCACCAATTGTCATATTTGGATTTTGATAGCGTCTTGTCAAAATCACGTGTGGAATTTCATCCAAAGCTGTTTTTACATGTTCCTGTTGTGCTGCTGTAAAATCATTGATTGCCACCAAAGTATAAGCGTATTGTCCAACAGCACGGTTGCTCAATTGTTCAATGTTAATGCCATTATCTCCAAAAAAGGCAGAGATTTGCCCAATCATGTTTGGTACATTTTCATGAATTATACCGACGCGATAGTTGGTTGTAAATGGTTCATTAACATCAGGATAATTCACAGAATTAATAATATTTCCAGTAGTCAAATATTCATCTAGCTCCTTGGCTGCCATCAAGGCGCTAGTATCTTCGGCTTCAATTGTTGAGCCCCCAATATGTGGTGTAATAATAACTTTAGGATTATCAAACAAAACATCATCGGCAAAATCAGTGATATACATACGAAGTTGATCACTATCTAATGCGGCTTTAGCCGCGTGATCGTCAACAATGCCACCACGTGACAAATTCAATAGTGCTGCTTCTGGCTTCATTAATTGCAATTTGCCAGCATCAATAAAGTGGTCGTTCTTTTCTTCCATTGGAATATGGACGGTCACATAGTCGGCTCGGCGCAAAACCTCTTCAACATTACGCGCATGAGCAATGTGTCGGTCTATTCGCCATGCTGTATTAGCATTTAGACCCGGATCGTAGCCAATCACATCCATATCCAAAGCCAAAGCTGTGTTGGCTACCTTAGATCCCACATTTCCCAATCCAATCACACCAAGTGTTTTACCAGCTAACTCTGTGCCTCGGTAACCGCCTTTATTTGATTCAGTCCGCAATGACACATCACCACCACGTGTTTGGTTAGCAAACCTAATCGCGCCAACCACCGGACGAGCTGCTAAAATCAATGAAGCAATTGTTAATTCCTTGACAGCATTTGCGTTGCCACCCGGCGTATTAAAGACAACAATGCCCCGCTTTGACAAATTTTCAATCGGAATATTATTAAAACCCGCCCCCGAACGAACAACAGCTCGGACTGTATCTGGAATCACTTCATCAAATAAATTTTGTGAACGTAATAAAATTGCCTTAGGCTGTTCTGTTGAATTAATATCGTAGCCATGTTGCGCTAAATAATCCAATCCTTTGTGGCTAATTGCATTATACGTTTTTATGTTAGTCATTGCTTATCCTTTTTCTACTTTGTTTAAAAATTCAATCAGTGCATCAACGGCTGCCATTGGCTGAGCGTTATAAAGTGAAGCTCTAAAACCACCAACAGAACGATGACCACCAAGATTAAATAAACCATTTTCTTTTGCTTGAGCAGTTATTTGTGCATCACGCTTTGCGTCATTTGTCGTGAAAACAATATTGGTCAATGAACGATCTGAGGTCTTTACTGGTGCCTCAAACAAACGAGATTCGTCCAAGAAATCATACAACTTAGCTGCTTTTAATTGATTACGACGCGTCATTTCATCAACGCCACCCTCTGCTTGTACCCAAGACAAGACTAGGTCAAGGGCATAAATAGAAAATACTGGCGGTGTGTTATACATTGAATCTTTATCTAAATAATTTTGATAACGCATCATTGGACCGACGTTTTCAATTGATTGCGAAGCTAACCAATCTTTTTTGACAATGGCGAGTGTGACGCCAGCAGGACCGAGATTCTTTTGAGCACCTGCAAAAACAGCATCAAATTGTGTGATATCATAGGGTTCTGCCAAAATGTTCGAGCTCATATCAGCCGTTAAACGACCAGTTGTCTGAGGCAACATATCTTGATGATAGGTTGTGCCCTCAATTGTGTTGTTGGTAGTGATATGCAAGTAATCATAAGCATTCGCATCAAAATCACCCGTCAATTGTGGTAAATAACGATAATGCTGTGATTTACTTGAACCAACAATTGTCACTTCTTTGCCCAGCATTTGAGCAGCTTGCGCCGCTTTGGCAGCAAAATTGCCCGAGTCAAGTACCGCAATGCTTTGTTTGTGTGTTGCCAAATTCAACGGTAACATTTCGAATTGTAACGAACCACCACCTTGAACAAAAGCAACACCATATTCGTCGGGAATAGACATCAAATCACGCAGGCGTTGCTGCGCGCTGGCCATTATTTTTTCAAATTGTGCCGAACGATGTGAAATTTCCAAAATGGACAGATGTGTGAATTCATTTTGTGCCAAATCTGCCTTTATTTGGGAAATAACTGGGGTCGGAAGTACACCCGGACCCGCCGAAAAATTATACGTTGCCATGACCATTCCTTTCAGTATACAAAAAGACGACATCAGTTGTTAAACTCATGTCGTCAGCAATTCCACGTTATCATACGCAAAGAATCCCAATCACACGAGTGATTGAGTGGAGGAAGAAGCTAAGTTGACTTTGAATTCTGTCATTACAATTTCCTTTTCTTACGTAACACTAGAATACCTTATTTAGAAAATTTGTCAACCCTCTTTTTTTCGGGTATAATGAAAGAGTTGATTTGCCGATGTGGCGGAACTGGCAGACGCGTACCGTTCAGGTCGGTATGATGGCAACATCGTGCAGGTTCGATTCCTGTCATCGGCATATTCCCCGTTTTCTCACAAATGTTGAGGGAACGGTTTTTATTTGCATCAATGTTGGTTTAATAATTTATCAATCATATGTCGTCAGACCATTTGATCTCATCTATCATCACTGAAACCCTGCTTTTCAAACAAAAAACGACCTTACCACAAACATGGTTGAGTCGTTTTTTTCGATGATTTAGAACCACTCATCATCAACTGCTCTTTGCAAAGTTAATGGACCGGTTTGGGACTGAATTGTAAAATTGTCCGATGTTAATCCGGTCTTTTTTTCAAAAGCTTTGATAAATGTACCAATATCCGTATTCGGATCTTCATTTGATCTTAAAGTGACAAGATAATGTTTGTTTTTAGGATTACTCCAGATACCTAAATTGCCTAATGTATCTAGGTTTAACCCGTTAATTGTGTCATCAATTACAATTTTATATTGCCGACGATGCAAAACATTGTTTATTCCCATTTTACTCTCCTACGCTCATTAAAATTCTAGTAATAGATTACCTAGAAATTATCATGAAAGCGCTTTCTTATCAAATAAATAGCCTTTTAATATTACCTCAAAAAAATTCACTGTTGTGAACCGTAATTGATGTTGGTCATTCAATTCATAAAGAATCTCTAAAAAAAGTTATCACTTCCTTAACGGCAGTGCGCTTTCTTTGATTTTTCACAATTTAGCATTATATTTAAGTGAGAGAATACTTTTTGAGGAGGCGATAATATGCGAATTACTTGGTGGTTAATGGCTGGCATTAGTTATTTATGTGCTTTATTATTATTTGCGCTTATCGTCATTGGTCGTTCAATTATGGATTGGTAGCTAATTTCCCATGGAATAGCGTATAATGGCTTCATTATGAGAAATCCAAATGGACGTATGAGTCCCACAGAAATTAAAAAGCAACTCGCCCATTCTGACACAACAGCCGTTGAAATGTTACGGTTCGTGTTTGAATCCGTTTTAAAGCGGCAATGAATCTTAAAAAACGATTCAACATGCGCTTGACAATTTAATGATTGCAAAGACGGCAATCGTCATTGCTCACCGACTAAGCACTGTTCATAAGGCCGATCAAATTATTGTGATGAATGATGGTCGAGTTGCTGAAGCTGGTACACTGGTACACATGACTCTCTCTTGCAGCAGAAAGGTATATATAAACGACTATACGATGCCCAATTTGAATAATTTTATGACAAAAAAGACTTTATACGATTTGATGGTTGATCATCAAGATAAAATAGCGAAACTGCAATTTTACGACATGGCTGATCAGTATTTTTTAACGATTGGTGATTGGTCGATGTCACTTTCTGAAAGCAATGCTACCGAACTATTTTCAATTTTTAAAGATGATGAACAAGCCACATTTTCAACGTTTAACCAACGAACGTCGCTCATAGTGACACAAAAAAAGAATCCAAAATAATTTTTGGATTCCTTTTTTATCAATTAAACGATTTAGGCCAATGCTTGTGCTGCAGTAATAATAGCAACCTTATAGACATCTTCTTCATTGGCGCCACGTGATAAATCAGAAACAGGTTTTGCCAAACCTTGAAGAATGGGACCAATTGCTTCATATCCACCTAGGCGTTGGGCAATTTTGTAGCCAATATTTCCGGCTTCTAGACTTGGGAAAATAAACGTATTGGCGTGCCCAGCAACCTTTGAATCAGGTGCCTTAGCTGCACCAACTGTTGGCACAAATGCAGCATCAAATTGCAACTCGCCATCAATCACGTCAGCAAATTCTGGCGCCAACTCTTTAGCTAGTTTGGTCGCTTCTGCAACTTTATCTACCAATGGTGACTTAGCTGAACCCTTTGTTGAAAATGACAACATAGCTACTCTAGGGTCAATTTCAAAGACTTTGGCAGTCTTGGCTGATTGAACAGCAATTTCCGCCATGGTTGGCGCGTCAATATCAATATTGATAGCAGCGTCGGAGAAAACGTAGCGTTCATCACCCTTTTGCATAATGAAAGCACCAGAAATCCGGCTTGAGCCGGGTGCAGTTTTGATAATTTGCAACGCCGGACGAACCGTATCGCCTGTTGGATGTGTTGCGCCAGAAACCATGCCATCAGCCTTGCCTGTGTAAACAAGCATTGTGCCAAAATAATTAACATCTTTTAGCCACTTAGCAGCAGTCTCAGCATCTGTCTTACCCTTACGACGCTCAACCAGCGCAGCATTTAATTGAGATAGTGCGGTTTCGTTATAGTTGGCAGGATCAATTACTTCTACACCGGACAAATCAAAATTATTAGCGGTTGCAGTAGCTGCTATGGTTTTGCTATCTCCCAACAAAATTGGCTTCAAAAGGCCATCCGCTGCCAATCTTACTGCGGCGCCTTGAATACGGACATCTTCTCCTTCAGGAAACACAATTGTTTTATTTTGACCACTAATTTTAGTTTTAAGCTGCTCAAATAGTTCCATAATTCCTCCAAATTCACCACTGTGAATCATTAAATTTTCATTTACACCTTAATTGTAACAGACCAATTCATAATTGTCTGCGATTTTGTTGTTATTTTGTGAATGTTTTAACTATTTCAGCCAATCAATGGCCGTCCGATTGTGTGTGCTTAAATAAGCATTGGCTTTTGAAAAGGGTTGGCTACCAAAAAAGCCACGATATGCCGATAACGGACTAGGATGAGCACTCGTGATAACTAAATGCTTTGATTCATCAACAAAGCGCCGCTTCGATTGGGCGAATTTTCCCCACAAAATAAAGACTTTCGGTGCACTATCTTCTGAAGCAATTTGAATCAAAGCATCAGTTAATGGTTCCCAAATTAAACCTTGATGTGCATTAGCACGCCCTTCCGGAACAGTTAGTACAGCGTTGAGCAATAAAACGCCCTGCTCTGCCCAACTGGTTAAATCATGAGACTGACGCTGCCCGATATCTGTTGACAGTTCTTTTAAAATATTTTGCAAGGACGGTGGCGCAGGAACGTCATCAGGAACTGAAAAACTCAGACCTTGTGCTTGACCAATTTCATGATATGGATCTTGCCCCATTATCACGACTTTAGTCCCAGGAAGTGGTGGTGTTTCCAGTGCAGCAAAAATTTTCTCTCTAGGCGGAAAAATATTTTCTTCGAACTGATAGTTTTGATTAATAAACATTGCCACACGATCTAAATAATCCGAAGTAAGTTTTGCTTTGACGGCTGGTGCCCAAGTTGTATGAGTTAACGGCATTTTTTTCTTCTTTCATGATAAAATAATAGGTGAATGAGAGGTACTTAGCAGATGACAAAATATTATTTGAGACAGCGACATAGTATTGATGATGGTGTCAATATCGTTTTTGATTCCGACTTTAAGGCATCTTACCTTGTTTCAGGTCGCTCCGGTAAAAAGTCTGATGAACTTCACGTTCAAGACATGTCAGGCAATGTGCTAGTACGTATTCGTCAAACATCTTATGGCATTTTACCACGCTTCACCCTTAACTACCGTGGCCATATTGTTGGCTCCATCAGTTTTACTTTTGGGCATCTCGGTGATATTGTTTATGTTCGTCATCTTGGTTGGTTAATTTCAGGTAATTTTATTGCCAATCGCTACCTCATCTACCACAATACCAAAAAATTACTCAGTGTCAAACCCGAAAGTCGTCCTGATGGTATCTATAATCAGTTAACCGTCACTTTCGACTCACAAGCACCAGTTCATATCGCTATTGCTGCTCTATTGGACATTTGGGGTGTAAAATCTAACCCGCTAACGGCTATCAAATGGCTACCAGGCCAAAATCGTACCTACAAATTAACAACCAGAATACACTAAAAAACCACCAATTTTTTCATTGAATAATGAAATTTGGTGGTTTTTATTATTTTAGAGCTTGGTTAAATTAGATCATTTCCAAGTGCAACTGTTGTGGCTTAGCCCAACCAATTTTACGCATAATGCGATAGCCAATAAATGAAACAACGACTGGTACAGCAACGCCGACACCCATATAAGCAGCAAATGCAACTGGGTTAGATCCTGCCAATGCCAATGGCACAATGAATGAGTTAAATCCGATACCTGCCATCGCGAATGGTGCCGTCACATGGAAGACCATTGTTGCAATTGGCGCAGCAATTGCGGCGCCAATCATTGGTGGGATAATCAAAGCTGGATTTTCTGTCAAATTAGGGAATTGAATTTTTGGTGTTACAATACCTTGTGCAATGGTTGCCCCAATCTTGTTTTCATGGAATGACATTGCAGGGAAACCAACGAATACTGCGGTTGTACCAATCAAGATAGCACCGGCTGCTTCCGGCGACGTTACACCCGTGGCACCAATAGCAACTGCCAATGCGGCGGCTGAGGCTGGTGTCATTGTCAAAGCACCGAATACCATCGCAACAACAGCTGTTCCAATAATTGGGTTAACTGCAACACTTGAAGCAATGAAAGCACCAATAGCAACCAAAATTGGTGTTGTTACAGCGGCCAAATAGTAACCCGCAACTGTTCCAACAATTGTTGTTGCAGCAGGGACAATCACCATATCCAATGGTGTTTTTCCACTCAACCATTTACCAAACAACACGGCAATCAAACCAGCCAATACAGCCGAAATCGGTTGTCCAGTTGTAATAATTGCTGACCCAGCAGCTTGTGCACCGGCATAACCAGTTGCGGTAACACCTTGCACAGCTTTATCAGTGAAAAATACAGCGTTAGCACCAACCGCTGATGCAGCCATAGCACTAAACATAACCATTGTATTGGTCTTCATTTGTGAAGCAATCGCTGCGCCAAAAGCAGCTGGCAACATTACTTTTGTGATGGCACCCATTTGTACCATTGGTGCCCAGTGAATAAATCCTGCAATTGTTTGCAACAATAGGCCCATACCCAACGTCACCAATATTGCATTAGAGACAGCGGCGCTGACTTTGTACACTGTATCGCGAATTGATTCTTTGTCGACCGCTGCTGACTTTTTGTTACTTGCTGATTTTACCTGTTTTGCTGTAATTGCATTTTGTGCCATAATTCTTTCTCCTTAAATGTGTGTTCTCCAATGTGAGCCCACAATCGTTGAGAAAAATAAAAATGTCCCAACGATTGCTCGTTAGGACATTCCTACCTAACCAGCCACCAAACTTATCAATGACGATAGTCTAGTAGCTGATGTTGCTCAAATAACAACCTACTAGACTCAAATGAGTTGGAGGTTGAGGAGGAGGGCGTTATTGAATTTGATGGTCATGTGCTTTGTCATGATACGACTCCTTATATTTGAGCGACGAATGCGCTATTACTTTATGAATATTAATATACACTACTAATATTTACATGTCAATACTTTTTCTAAATTCTAATAAAAGTGTAGTATAATTGAATGATTGGAGGGTTTATCTATGAAAAAATTATTTCAATTCATTGGTGCTATTGTCACAATCATTGTTGTATTACTGATTCTCATCCCTATTCTACTGGTCGTTATCGGTGTCGCTGTGCCAGTTGTTTTGAGTATCATTGGTATTGCACTATTATTTGCTCTCATTGTCGCAGCTATTGGTGGTATTATCGCTATGCTCACAATGTGGCGCTTTAGACGTGATATCAAAAACAATGATTTTGACTTTGAACATCATGGTAAACATTATAACGTCCACATTGATAAAAAAGGCGCAAGCTTTAAAAATCGACGCGACGTGACTGAAGAATGATAGCCTATCTTGAACTACTCAATCAATGGGCCAAAAAGTTTGAAACAACTTCTGATATTCTTTTTAAAATTCAAGCAGCTCAAGAAGCTATGATCTGCTTGAATCAACATCAATTACCTAAAAGCAACTTACCCCTATTATCATTTTCAGAAAGAGACATTTTTAGTAATTTTGCTTTAATGCCACTGGATGATGATTTAGCCATGTTTCGACAAGAAATTATTACAACATTCGGGCTTTGGCATATTCCTAATCAACAATGGTTGATGGACTTACATCATTTTATCAGTGGCCGTTCAGTATTAGAAATCATGGCTGGCAATGCTGTCATTTCTGCTGGGCTTCGCCAACTCAATGATCAAGTTGCCAGTACAGACAATTTTGATTGGCGCGGTCAGGATATTTTGGCACCAGAACCATGGACTTATGTTGAACAAGAAGATGCACTTAAAAGCGTCAAACAGAGAACCTTTGATGTTTTAATTTTAAGTTGGGCTCCTGACACTCAAAACATTGACTGGCAAGTTCTGACTGCATTGCGTAGCAAAGGATTTACAGGGGATTTTATTGTCATTGGTGAACAAAATGGTGTCACAAATTCTCCTGACTTTTGGCAAAATGCAATTTTATCGGAACCAGAAATTCTCAATCAAAACCATCAACCCTTTGATACTATCAAAGACGCTGTTTGGTTAGTCAAATAAAAACGATTACGAATTCTCACGTAATCGTTTTTTTTATTTGTATTTTTTTTCTAAACCGCTCATCCAGTAGCCTAATACGATACCTAAAGCAAACAAAATCGCACTAACTATGACACTGGTCATGTTGAAACCACTATAATCAGCAACTGGTGGGATGACAATTAAGATTGTTGAAACCACAACAATCGCCAAAATAAAGTGGTAAACAAGTGAATAAAAATGTTGTAACAGATAACTCATGACTTTAGAAAAAGAAACTAAAGTCACGATTGCCCCCACAGCAATTGGTATGAAGACACCCATATCCGCGCGCTTGAAGCCAGCTAACATTGGATCGAAAAGGCCAAGATATAACAAAAAATTCGACGGACTTAAGCCTGGCACTATCACACCGAGCGCAATGAGAGCCCCTGCCAACAACCAAGAGAAGAAATTAATTGGCATTTGTCCAAAAATAGCAGTCATGTTATACAAAAATAACCCGCCAACAACTGCTGTTACACCAAACATGATCCAATCACGATAACTGCGCCCTTTTTTTGCACTTTCCTTGAATAGTGCAGGCAATGTACCAACAATTGCACCAGCAAATCCCCAAAGCACCATTGCTTTATAAGAGACCAGTAAAAACTCAAGTGGTCGACTGAGTAAAATAATGCCAGCAATTCCACCCAAACCGACTGGCAAAAAAAACGCAAAATCTCGTTTGAAATTTTGACGAATATGAGCCATAAAATTGAGCATTCGCTCGTAAAGCCCTAATATAGCAGCAAGAACGCCGCCTGAAACGCCTGGTAAAATAAAACCTAAGGCAATAAAAACACCTTTTATAAAGCGAATAAACCAATTCGTAATTTGTTTTTTTTCCATAGCATTAAGATTAAAGGATAAATGAGAAGGTGTCAAGCTCTGCCACTATCCCATTTTTGAAACTTTTAATATTCCATCAACGCTAAAAATGGTACTTCCCCTGCTTCCATGATCTTCTCACGACCATGTAAATCTTCTAGCTCAATAATGAAAGCAACACCGGCAACAATACCACCTAATTTTTCAATGATTTCTCGTGTCGCATTAATTGTGCCACCAGTAGCGAGTAAGTCATCAACAATCAAAACACGCTGACCTGGTTTGATAGCATCCTCATGAATTTCAAGTTCGTTGACGCCACCATACTCAAGTGTATAGGAGGCACTGACAGCTTTACGCGGAAGTTTGCCACCTTTGCGCGCTGGAACAAAACCAATTCCCAAAGTGTAGGCTAATGGTGACCCGACAATGAAGCCACGCGACTCAGGACCTGCAATTAAAGCAACATCCAATTGCTTGGCAAAATCTGCTATCGCGTCAACCGCTTGTTTGTAAGCAACGCCATCCCCCATCAGTGGTGAAATGTCACGAAAATTAACGCCTTGTTCAGGAAAGTTTTCTACTGTTGCAACGTAATCATGTAAATCTACTGTCATTCTTTTTCTCTGAGCCAAAGCTCATACTTTCTAAATTATCGACCAGCTAAATATTTTTGATATGTTTTGGAAGTCGTTAACGATTTTTGTGCGGCATTTGGGTTAATTTTGACAAAACCGTCATGTACCGACACAAAATCTAACTCGATAAACACTTGCACCATAATATTTAGGTCCGTTTTGCTAATATTGAATTGTTTGGCAATTTTATCCAAATTTTCGGCAAAATTCAAGGTTTGATTGTGATAAATAAATTTATATAAACTTGCAAAAAACCTTTTATGCTCTTCATTATCATCTTTTTGAACCGGTAAATCAACATCAAGTAATAATAATTGTAATGTTTTTTTGCCTCGAAAATAATTCAAACCTAACGTACCAACCATGGCATGACCATTAGGCTGTGCGACTACCGGCAACCAGTCAGGGTGATTAAAACCAAGTACCTCAACATTATTTTGTAATTTTAACTTGATATGTTGTTTAGCATTGCCCATTGTGACAGCACTAACAACACTTGGTGATTTCAAAGCAAAGACAGGCTGTGGATTATCTGTTCCAAATGGTTCCATCATTTGCAAATCATGATAAATTTCAGTTGTCATCGCTTCAGGTGGCAAAACCAAATTGACATCAATTGGCTCAGGTTTCACAATAATTTGATTATTTTGTGATCGTATTTGTTCAATTAACTTTTTTAAGTTATCTGGCTTTATTGCCAAACCCAAAGCACTTTTGTGCCCACCGAACGTTTCGTATAAATGGCGATAGTTATTCATCAATTGATACAAGTCAAAATCACCAAATGTTCGGCCCGATCCTTTATAAATACCATCAACTAAACTCAAAACAATCACTGGTTTTTGGAGCATATCAACCAATCGACTAGCAACAATTCCCAAAATACCTTGGTGCCAATTATCCCCTGCTACAATAATCACTTTATCTTGCTGATATTTATCTGACAAAGCAACTTGTTTCGCTGCCCCCAAAACTTCCTCAACAATTTCTTGTCGCTGAGCATTCAATGCTTCAACCTCAGAAGCTAAGGTAGTGGCTTCATCTGGATCTTGACTCATCAACAGTTTTAATGATAAATCAGCATCTCCAAGTCGTCCCACCGCATTTATGCGTGGTGCAATCTTAAAGCCGACTGTTTCTGAAATCACTGGTTCATTATCTTTTTGCCCAGCGTTCTTTAAAACGGCACTCAAGCCTGGACGTGGCGCTTGATTGATTTGATGCAAACCAAGCGCAACAAGGACACGATTTTCGTCGGTTAGTGACACCATATCTGCTAATTCGCCTAATGCCACCAAATCTAAAAGTTCTGTGGGTAGCTCAGAAATATCAGCGGCAGTTTGACCATCACTGAGTAACGCCTGCGCCACTTTGAATGCCACACCAGCTCCTGACAAATCACCAAATGGATAGTTCCCTTCAGGATGTCTTGGATGTACAATTGCAAAAGCGTTTGGCAGTTTTGTGGGTAATTCATGATGATCAGTAATAATGACATCAATCCCTTGCGCCATTGCATATTCAACAGCTTCATGACCACTAACACCATTATCAACTGTCACAATTAGCTGCGCACCGTCTGCAATTAGTTTTTGGTACGCCGCTAGGTTAGGGCCATAACCATCAGAAAAGCGGTTTGGAATATAGGCCGTCACATCAGCGCCTAAAACCTCTAGTGCCTCGACCATGATGGCTGAACTAGTAACGCCATCCATATCGTAATCGCCATATACAACAATTTTTTCTCCGCCAAACGCGGCTTCCTGCAAACGTTCAATTGTGATCGCCATATCATGGAGCGCCATCGGATCATGGAGCGTAGACATACTAGGCTTTAAATACTGAAAAGCAGCCTCAGGCGAATCATAACCTTTTTGCGCAACAATCATCGCGGAAAGTTGGCTAATATTCAATTGTGACACCAGTTGCTTAACAACTTTGTCATTTGGTTTTGGCAACATATGCCAGTTACTTTGACTCATGAATTTCTTTCTTAAATGGAATTTCGATCACATCCAAATCTCGTGCAACATACGTGTTTGGAAATACTTTGCGCACATCTTGAATGAGATTTTTGACCAATGGACCAACATATCGTGCTGATAAATGTGTTAGCACTAGCTTGCCAACTTGGGCTTTTTTCGCCACATTAGCTGCGTTAATACTAGTTGAATGAGCGTGTGCTCTCGCCATCTTTGATTCTTCATCACTGGCACCATAAGTGCTTTCATGAACTAATACATCAGCATGATGGGCCAATAAAGCAATATTATCATTGGGCCGCGTGTCTAAAATCAATGTCACGACACGTCCTTTTTGTGTTTCCCCGATGTAATCCAGTCCGCTTATCGTGCGTCCGTCAGCTAATGTCACGGTTTTACCAGCTTTTAATCGCCCATATATGGGCCCAGAAGGTATATTTTCAGCACGTAACTTGTCAACCAAGAGTTCTCCTGGATGATCTTTTTCAACGACGCGGAATCCCCAAGTTTCAATGCGGTGACGCATAGGTGCGGCAATCACTTGAAAAGTCGGATCATCAAAAATAATTCCCTCCTGCAAAGCCACATAATTGATAGGATAAGACAAGCGTGTTTCAGAAACACGCAAAGCAGTCTGGACAAAATCTTTAATGCCCTTAGGGCCATAGATCGTTAATGGTTCATTTTTATCAGCACCTTGAAAAGAGCGAGAGCTCAAAAAACCAGGAAGGCCAAAAATATGATCCCCGTGTAAGTGAGAGATAAAAATTTTTTCAACCTTGCGTGGTCGAATTGTCGTTTTTAAAATTTGGTGTTGTGTGGCTTCCCCAACATCAAAAAGCCAGACAGCATTTCGTTCATCCAGTAACCGTAAAGCAATACTAGTCACATTTCTAAATTTAGATGGCTGGCCAGACCCAGTTCCAAGAAATTCAAGTTGCATGTTTTTTTACCTACGGCGTGCTTTCCTTTTAACGTTCATAACGAAATCAATTATAACAAAAAAAAAGCGTCTCCGCTCATTTTCACTGTTTTTCAGTATCCTAACAATCTGTTAATCTTGTTGCCAATTAGCTAGTTTGAAAGCTAATCGTTGCTCCATCTCAAGCGCTTCGCGAGTCGGATCTTTCTTGTAAAATTCTTGATGATACTCTTCAGCTTCATAAAATGGTTTAACATCTTCAATCGTTGTGACAATTGGATCGGTAAATCGGCCAGACGCGGCTAATTTCGCTTTAGATTGTTCGGCAATTTGGCGCTGTTTTTCGTCAGCAACAAAGATAACAGGTCGATAGTTATCACCACGATCTTGAAATTGCCCCATTGCGTCAGTTGGATCTGTTTGTTCCCAATAGATCTCAACTAATTCTGCATAAGTTATTTTTTCGGGATCAAACCAAATTTTAACTGCTTCTGTATGACCAGTGGTGTGTGATGATACTTCCTCATAAGTTGGATTAACCGTGTGTCCACCTGTATACCCAGAACGGACCTTTTCAATTCCCGGTAACGAATCAAAAGGTTGCACCATGCACCAAAAGCAACCGCCTGCAAATACTGCTGTTTCAATTGCCATTATTTTCTCCTTACAAATTAAAAGTAAAATGATTTTATTCTAATTTTACTTTAATTGTCATCAAATTTCAAAGGTTTCTTGTTGTTTGGCCAATTTAACACGTTCAATATCTTCTTTTGCATGAATTAATCGTGTTACAAGTGCATTAAAAGGTGTGGCGATATGATTTTCACGTCCCAATTTAGCAAAATAGCCATTCAAAAAGTCGATTTCAGTTCGTTTACCAGCTTGAATATCTTGGTACATTGATGGGTAGTGATTACCCGCGTTTTCTGGTTTTAGCAAATTCGACAAATCGCTTAAAATACTATTCACATCGACATTAACGCCAGCCACGTCACCAACTTGCTTAATCTCATCTAAAATGTTCAATGCAAGATCCATACCATTCCCTGCTGTGCCAAATTCAGCAATATTAGCATCAAGTAAGACTGTCAATGGGTTAAGGACAGAATTAATGCCCGCTTTATGCCAAATAGCTTCTACAACATTATCGGATACCTCAGCATTAAGCCCTGCTTCATTCAAAGCAGTGACAACAGCGGTAATATCTGCGTGATCAATCGCTTGCAACTTGATGGAGCCTGTACCGGTCACATGAATTTCACCAGGTTGAACCAAATCAGATGTCCACAAAGTTACCCCAGCAATAATTTGTTGTGATGACACATGCTTTGCCATTACTTCAACATTACCTAGTCCATTTGACAAGACTAATAACTGCGTTTGTTTTGTGATAAGCGGTTGAATATCAGTTAACATACGATCCAATTGTGGCGTTTTCGTCAATAAAATCACCAAATCAAATTCACCAGTAACTTCTTTGGATGTCATGACTGGAATAAAATATTTTTTAGATGACCCGTCATCCTCTGTCACAGTCAATCCCTTAGTGTTGATTGCTGCAATGTGTTCTGCCCAGCCATCTATACCAGTTACATCATGACCAGCGCGTTGCAACATTACACCAACTCGCGCACCCAATGCACCAAAACCCGCAATTGCAATTTTCATGATTTATTGTCGCATATCACCCAATCAGTAGCGATTGTGATACACTTCCTCCACTTTACTTATTAGTACCGTACCATATTTTCTCATTAATAAGTAAAATAAAAGGCTAAGATTTTTCTTAGCCTTCCGTCATTTCTTCAGTTCTAATGTCATCGAGTAAATCACGTTCTTGTGCGGATAATTGACGATTTTCTAGCAAATCCGGTCGTCGCAAGTAGGTCCGTCGTAGCGATTCTTTCAGACGCCACTCTGCAATTTTAGCATGATTACCGCTAGTTAAAACTTCCGGCACTTGTCGTCCTCTAAAGTCTGCCGGTCTAGTGTATTGCGGAAATTCAAGTAGTCCATTTTGAAAGGAATCATCATCAGCACTTGAAGCGTTACCAAGAATTTCTGGTAAGAAGCGCACTGTGGCATCAATAATAACCATCGCACCCAGTTCACCACCAGTCAAAACATAATCTCCAAGTGAAATTTCATCATCCACTAACTCACGAATACGATCATCATAGCCTTCATAATGACCCGCAATAAATGTCAAATGATCATATTGCGCCAGTTCTTGTGCAACAGCGTGATTAAACTGTCGTCCAGCAGGATCCAGTAGAATCACATGTCCCTTATCACCGGCTTTTTTTTCAACGTCGGCCATCGCATCAAAAATTGGTTGTGGCATCAATAACATGCCCGCACCACCACCGAATGGATAATCATCAACATTATTATGCTTGTTGTCCGTAAAATCTCGGAAATCAGTCACATTAAAATCAAGTGCTTGTTTGTCAATCGCTTTTCCGATAATGGATTGGCGCATTGGCGCAAACATATCTGGAAAAAGGCTTAAAACATCAATTCGCATTAATCTAACAACCCTTCTAAAACATCAATGGTAATCAATTTGTCGTCAGCGTTTATTTCCTTTACAACATCATCAATCAGCGGAATGAGCGCATCAGATTGACCTTCACGTTTAACAATCCAAACATCATTAGCGCCAGTGGTCATAATCTCTTTAACGATACCGATATGATTGCCTGATAAGTCAACAACCTCACTATCAATGATTTCATCATAATAATATTCATCATCGCCAAGTTCTGGACGTGAATTACCTTCTACATAAACGTCATCACCTTTGTATTTTTCGATCTCGTTAATATTGCTGACACCGTCGAAGAGTACCAACCAAGCATTTTTGTGTAAACGTGAGGATTTAACTGTTACCGGTACGCGACCTTGTTTTGTATCAATAAAAAGAGACGCTCCTTTTTGGAAGCGTTCTTCTGCAAAATCGGTGATAGCCATAATTTTGACTTCGCCACGGATACCATGCGTATTAACAATTGTGCCAACTTTAAAAAAATTATCTGTATTAGTCATGACTCTATTGTATCAGGTTTTTAAGTAACAACCTATACTCCATGTCAATCAATTTTAATGCCTTCTAGGGTTAATAGTTGGGTTTTGACTAAAGTACCATATTGAAATTTGCCAGCGCCACCACTTTTAGGCAAAATACGATGACAAGCATTAATAATTGGCAGTGGATTTTTACCAACAGCGCTTGCAACAGCACGAATCGCCTTAGGACGACCGACTTTTGCTGCTAATTGACTATAAGTCAATGTGCCTTTGAACTGATTAAGCATTCGCCAGACTGATTTTTGAAATTCAGTACCCGAAAGAAAATCAATTGGCACACGCGTCCAGTCAACTGGCAAACCGTTTTCATATTCGTGGAACAGTTGCGCAACCGGCAGTGTATCTTGTTCTAACTCATATCCCTGATATTCAGACAGAAACTCAGCTACCCCATCGTTTGCCAAACTGATAAAAACTAAATGTCCATCATGCTCAAAAAGAGTTAAATGACCATCCAAAAATGTAATTGTTTCATACTTAATCATATGTTTAGTTTATCATGATGGTAATGATTCAACAATTTTGTTGCATTAAAAGTTAACCCTATTTGCCAAAATAGTTTTACTTATTTTTTTCAACTTTAAGCGATGTGAGTTGGCTTAATAATTTACGTATTCGTGAATTGCATGTATCAGATTCTGTTTCATTAAAATCAGTACCGAAGACTTTCCATAGCAGATAAGCAATACCCAAGACCAACAAAAAACCGCCAAAAACTTCAATAATAAGTATATCGGGAATTAAAATGACAATAACAGTTGTTAAAAATATAGCAAATATAAATGCAGGTATAATATTTCTCCATTCTGCGATAATATTAATTGCTAAACTGCTGTTTAGTTACCATTTATAATATCATTAAATTTTTGTAATAGATATCTCATTTAAATCTTTTTTAGGATTAAAATAAAAATTATTTTGGGTGATGCTTCCCACTGAAACTTGATTGCGATTTGAAATAATTGCGGGTTTTTAAGTATTCGGATAATATATTATTGGCCTGCCCCACTGAAGCTCTTTTTAAAACGGTTATATAAAGTTTGAGTATAAAGCCCCATTGATCTGACATACATCTGAAGCGTAGGCTTGCTGCGTCTTTATTACCATAATATATAAAGCCCCATTGATCTGACATACATCTGAAGCTCATCTACTCACTAGATGTTGAGCCGCAACGTATAAAGCCCCATTGATCTGACATACATCTGAAGCATAAGTTCACTTCAATAACAATTGTGTTTGGTATAAAGCCCCATTGATCTGACATACATCTGAAGCCTACCCGACATATCATAGTTAATAAATTGGGTATAAAGCCCCATTGATCTGACATACATCTGAAGCAACAACTATTGCCGTTTATTTGGCGAATATGTATAAAGCCCCATTGATCTGACATACATCTGAAGCGTAAATCCAGAAGTATTGGCACCAATCGTGGTATAAAGCCCCATTGATCTGACATACATCTGAAGCCAAAGGGGTATTCAACCGGCGATACAAAGAGTATAAAGCCCCATTGATCTGACATACATCTGAAGCAGACCACCTGTTCGCATTGGCTAGTCACTTCCAAATTGAACAAAATCTTCATCAAAGAAGACTTCGTGGTATGCCTCGCCATTTTTTTTGATGGGTGACGCAGCCATTCCAAGGGATAATACTTTCATGCCGTGAGTCATGCTAAAATCATGTAAACTCAAAATTTCCAGTGGCTTTAAATAGAGATGTATATTATTAAAGACTAAAATGCGCTGCTCTGAAAAGTCAGACATAATACGTACCACGTCTACTATTTTATCATATGCCGACCCACTATTGATAGTATCAATTAGCACCTTTTGTGATTTGATCAACTCATTAAAATCCCATTCTCGTTCAATACGTAAAGGTAAATCATTATCAAAAAGTATTTGTTGGAAAATCGTTTTAATCGCCATATCATATCGTGCTAGCTGCATTAAATTATCTTCATCAGCATGACATGCAATAAGACTCAAAATAGATTTAGCATAAATTTTACTCAAATCAATTTTATTTTCAATGCCACCAATGTACTGTACTGCTTTATTAAGGGAAATTAATTGACCATTTTCACTAAATATCAATTGATCTCCCACTTGTAGCTCCTGTATCCATTGCCAATAATATCTGGCGGTCTGGAAATTGACAAAAGTAACGCCTTCATTAACTATAATAGGTTCATTGGGATAAAGTGTCATTTTCATATAATCACCAATCTATCGTTCGTGTTACGTACATCTTGTTTTGATTCACCGGTCAGAAATTTCATGCTAGCATACTGTTTCTCAGTGATAATGAGTGTTTGAACTAACCCATCGGACGGTGCTGATTTTGCTAAACGTTTTTCTAGTAAAGCTGCAGATTGTTTATTTGTCGTGACACGTACATACACTGACTCTTGAATCATTAAAAAACCTTCTGATAACAATAATTTTCTAAATTGACGATAATTTCGCCGATTTTCACTTGTCTCAACTGGCAAATCAAACATTACCATCAATCGCATGATACGATACCTCATATTTCAAAATTCCAATCTGGAAAAGCAGATTCATGATTTAAATAACCAACAGATGTACGTACAATATCACCAATGGCCTGAGTTAACAACATTTCTTTTCCGTTAATGTTTAGACTTTGATTTAGTACATCAATTAGCTCAAATTTTATTTCATTTGTTAATTGTGCCTCCATTGCATAGCGTTTAACAGTACGGTCAATAATTGGCCGAAAGGGTTCCATAAAGTCAGAAGCTAAATTATAGTGGTTATGTGGACCCTCATGGTGAATTGCTAACTCAGTAAGATACCCAGCAGCAGAAATTTCTCTTGCTACCGCGGCCGCCAATATAGAATAACCGTAATCAAGCATATCGTTGATGCCAATATTTTCTCCTGAACGAACAAAATCATTCCCAAATAATCTTGGGAAATATAATCTGGCTGCAACTGCTTCACGATTGCTAGTATCACCTACTTCAATTGTTGCCAAAAGTGCATTGATACTTTCAATATCTGTCACTCGATATTCATTAAGTAATGCGACTTGATTTTGAATTTTACATTTCACAATTTTTGACCATAATAATGCTTTATCATTTGTTCCCCATTCAATTTGTTTATGAATATTCTGATTACGATTACTGTTAAGATGATAAGCATTAATTTCACCAATCGGGGCCCCGTTAAGATCTGAAAACACAATTTTAATACCGCTCTTAATAATTTCAGCAATCGCATATGTTGTAATGACTGCGCGCGTTGTTGTAATCACAATTGCTTGAATGTCTTCAAGTGGTATTTGATAAACATCTGAGTCAGTTTGAACAACTAACTGATTCAGCTTATACTTAATCTTACAATGTTGTGTAATAACGATATTTCGCCATGCCATCTTGTTTTCGCTCCTAAAATATGCTTTAATAGTTGTAGAGAGATTAGTCATCTCTCAGGGTATAGAAACCATTGATCTGACATACAAAGTTGAAGTAACGCAAGGCGTCAGCCAAGCTTATTGACTCTTTACGAGTGGCCCTATGGCCGTACATAAAATCCCGTGTTGCCTTTGCAACACGGGATTTATCTTTATTCATCCTTTATTACATTAGCTAACTCAGCTACAGTGACTCTTCTTTCAAATATGCCCGTTGGCGACTGGAAAATGAATATGTCATGTGGCTGCATTTTACCATTACTTATTAACTGACCAGCACTCGTTCCTTTTTCTGTTTCAGTTTTGAATCCATACAGCACGCCGTTAACTTTACCGCCAATTTTTCCTACTGCACCTAATTGATTTTTTGATATGTTCATAAATTTTAGTAAGGAATTTATAACATTTCTCTTTGCTTCATCAGGCATTTTGTCAAATAGATACTTATTATCAAATATTTTGTTGTACATAACCTGATGAATGCCAAACACAAACTTATCGTGTAATGTTGCCAGCAAAGACTCAAAAACTTTCTTATATTCATCATCAGTTACTGAGTGATTAAGATAAATATTATCCAATATTTTTTTGACATCTACACTAGGTACAAATTCAAAATTATTATGATAATCTCCACCTGTTGCGATTCTCAAGCTAGCAAACTTTGATTTTTGTGGATCTGAACTATTACTTAATAATATTGGCTGTCCCACAAGAATATGGTTCAAAATCACTTTTGCATCAGGATATTTATCGTGAAGATATTGTTCACTGCTATTGCGAGCATACATTGGTATAGAAAGCCACCCGTATTCATCGTGGTTTAAAATCAAAACTGAATATTCATTCTGCAGTTTATTAAATCCACCATATAAGTCGATATTTTTGCTCTTTGAAATTTGTAATTGTGCTTTCTTTTTTCCAGATCCTTTAGCACTAATTAAATTCGCATCATACATTGCACCTTTATTATCTTGAAGCTTTGTTGTCACTAAAATTTTCTTATAACTCACCACTTTTAGTAAGTAATCTAAATCATCTTTTGACCAATAGTTATTTTTAACAACTTTCAGTTCACCAGTTTCATAGTCAAGTTTGCCTCGGGTTGCCGTTTGCATAGAACCGACCACAAACCCAAACGGATTAACACGACCATAGTTGGTGTTTTTACGAGCTGTTTCAATCCATTTTTTCGTATAACGATTATACTCATTCCCGACGCTATCTGATAACTTTCCGGCTTTCATAAAGCCTTTATTTTCAATATACTGACCAACTGTTGCCACGAACAATACATCATGGGCATGGTGATAATCATTAATATCACGATTTTTTGGCACTTTCGTATAATGGCGCATATCTGTCGTCATATTTGATTTGACTACAACTGCCTTTGTATGATTAAAGTGAGAATCAATCAATGAAGATACGTTAACAATGATTTGTCTCGTTTCAACCAGTGCTCGAGCAATAAAACGTTCTTTTTGTTGTTCTGAAAAATCACCTCGACGTGTCAAATTTTCAAATTTGCGCTTACTAATAAAGCCTTGATCTTTCATTCGTAACCATAGTGGTTTCATTTTTTCGACAACTTCACTGGGTACCACAGAAGCATTCGTTTTAGGCGATTTGCTTTTGATGAAACTAAAACACGATTATCAAACGAATTGTCTTTGGTGTAAGCTTGAGGAATAATGTGATCAATATCATAGCTAGATAACTGATCAATATTTAACTCATCATTGGAATACATGTCTCGTCCCTGTTGCAAATAATACAAATATAGGCGATCATTTTGTAGATTTTCTTTGGTTTCACTCTCAAGTTGAGATTTAAGTTCTTTGAATGTTTGTTTTAGAGAATCATTTTCGTATAATTTTGACAGTAAATTTTTCCTAGAAAAAGATACACCAGATTGTTGATTTTCTCTGGCAAATTCTAAATAAACCCGTTCAGGTTCCCCACCCATCGCCTTAACAATATCATCAAGTATTCGAAAACTTTGCGTAATACCACGCTTAATCTTTTTATCTCCAGCTAGTTCTTGAATTTGATCATAGACATCATTAGTATCTGAACTATCACTTTTATTTTGTTCACTAATCCACTGACGAACACCATATAAGTCCTCTGCATTATTAATGATTTCCATTAAGTTAAGTTGTGTATGATACAGTGTGTCGATGATAGTTTGTCTACTTGTTGCAGGATAAAATGTCGAATTTGTGATTTTATTAACATCAACTACTTTTGAAGATAACAACTTGCGAGATAGCCGTCCCCAGCCGGTCCAGTGTTTTTCAGCTAATTGATTTGCTTGCGCCAATGTTAATTCTGAAATCATTGATAATTGTCTTAACAGTACAGTCTTATCTTCAAAAACAGTTTGCAATTCAATGATTTTTTCCAAGACATCTGATTTGACTGACTCAACAAAAGTTCTACCCAGCTTATCAACCAAATAATTGTAGCTAGACAATTTACTATTAAAAGTTTTTTCATTCGTATCTGATAAGCCTGTGATTTGTATACTTGGCGCAGCGTAACCATTGGCAATTAAATAATTCTTAACATCCTTAGCAGAAACACTATTTTGGGTTTTAAATAAATGTTCAAAAACATCTTGCTTAATTTTCACATCTAATTTGTGATTATCTACACGGATGTTATTAAGTTCCTGCAAAACATTATACTTTTGATATAGCAACGAGTTTTGCGGCAAAGTCGGTTCACCAATTAAGTAAGTATCCATTCCTGTCAATCGCTCGATAAACTTCGCTGCTGACTTATCTTTATCAACAATTTCATTAAAATTCCATGGTGTTAGATTAGATAAACTAGTATTTTCTTTAAATTCTACCCAGTGATTTTGCCCACCGTCAGGATTATTACGATCAGCATTTTCTTTAGAAACGAGTGGACCAACATAATATGGCACTCTAAAATTAACCAATCCGGCGAGCTTTGTTTCAGTTTTACCATTTTGTGTATACGAATCGGCTAAAAATGGATAATATTTGCTTTGTTGCGAAATAATTTTATCTAATTCATTACGGTGTAGTTGATGCGGAATAGCCCCATTAATTTTGCTTCGTTGTGACGGCAAAAAATCATGATCATCAATTTTCTGCAATAACTCAATTTTCTTATCCTTTGAAATTATCGAGTCGTCAATTATTTTCTTAAAATACTTATCAACATTATCAACGTCTTTTTCCGCTAAATGAGCCTCATAGTATTTATCAAATTCTTTCTTCTTATCCTTACTAAATGAATTTAAAATATTTTCCTTAATGAATTTTAAATCGTCCTTGTGCACTTTATAACGTTCAACCATCGCTTCAGACACAGATTTAGCGTTACCAAGTAACATTTTTAAAGTTAATCCATCAAAAGATAATTTCAACAACGACAAGAATTCAATTTTCTGCTCATCTTGTAATAAATTAGAGAGCTCATCCAACTTAGCCTCAACCTCTTTATCAGAATACTTAAAGGGTTTACTATCAGTTACAGGGTGATTGATTTTTTTCTTTTCTTCCTTATCCAAATCACTAAGCGAAAACATAGCAACACTGTCAACTGAGTTACCAACAACAGCATTTAATATGGCTTTCAGTATCTTCTTCGCACCAGAGTTCGCTAATTGTACATGTTGCAAAACCCTGTCAACTCGTTCACTTTTACTTATTTTCGAATCACTGATTTCAGAAGAAATTTTATCTGGTAAATCCAATTGATCTAAGTTTAAAAACTTAACAGCATCGGGATAAAAAGTATTATCGAATTCACACAATAATGCCAGAAATTTTTGCGCATCAAAACTACTATTTGCACTAATTTCACCTGAATTCAAAAAATGGCCACGATATTTAACAATATGGTGAATCGCTAAGTAAACTTCACGCAAGTCATGTTGTCGATTGTCTGTCATCAGCTTTTGGCGCAAATGATAAATTGTTGGATAATCTTGATAAAAAGCCTTTTCTTGTTCAGAATTATCAAAAACCCCTACACCAAAGTGTACATTATCAGTATCATTTTTATTAACCCAACTATATTTTAAGCGTGGCAAAAAGTTTTCATCAATTTTAGATAACTCCGATGCAAAAATATCATTCAGCAATCGCAAACGCCACCGACGACGTGATAAACGACGGCGTGTAGTACGATAACCACGTCGTTCAGCAGCAGTATCAGCTCCTTCAAACAGGCGTACCCCAATCAAATTCTTGCCTTTTGTGCGCTTCAGTCGATAGTCTTCACCAATGACAGCCTAACCAACAGAGCCCGTTCCAATATCTAATCCAACACTATATTTCATATTTTTAATCCCTTCTCACTTCAGAATATCACAATTCATTAACTTAAATTGTGAACTTTTACAGTCACCCAATATCCATCACCTCACCCACGCTCAAAGCAATCAGTTTAGGTGGGTTTATTTTATATTCTGGATATTCTTGTCCTAGTGCTTCTTGATATAAATTAAGCTGCCCTTTATAGCGTAGCTTTAGTTGTGCTAATCCTTCTGCAAGGCGCGTTTGTTGCACAAAATCTGTTTTGTAATCAAATAACGTCACGCTTTTAGTCGCTTCGTCAACAAAATAACCATCGATGATACCATGTATGAGTACAGGCGCGTCGTCACTGACTTCTTGATAAATTTGATTAGCCGGTACAATCATGGCAAATGTGGCTTCTCGTTGCAACGTACGCTGATGTGCTGCAATTTCTTGAGCAAATGGCGTGTGTACAAAACGTAAGATATCATCAACTTGTATCAGCGATGCCACGCTAGGCAAAATTTGTTCACTAGCCACTAATTTTGTCAATAAATCGTCAATACTTTTAGCATCAATGGGTTGCGTTATATCAATCAGTTGCAACAACAAGTGTGTGGCTGTGCCAATAGCGGCGCTTGAAGGCTTTTGCAGACCATCACTCAAAAAATTAGGTAACGGCAAGGTCTCTGACACGTAGGCATTAGCAGCTTGTGTATTGCCCTGTTCATCAAGTATCAGTGTGCTCATATTCAAGCGATCAGGATCTTCAAATAAACGCTTAATTTCACTAACAGATTGATAAGCTGCCGTTTTTGTTGCTGTCATATTGGGATATCGGTACGATAGCAATGCTTTAGCTTGAGTATAGTCTTCAGCTGTGTAATCATCTTGTTGTTCTGTTTCATTAGACAAGCTTTCTGACGATATATTCGGCGCAACAATATCTGTTTGCGGTATGATGGCAACCGATGCTGTTGCGTTGGTTGGTGTTTCATTTCCCATCAAACGCGGTAGACTATCGTCGCCTAACCACGCGTCCAATACTTGATTCTCAGTTCGTGCAAAACTAATCAGCAACCATTGCAAATATGAATTTGCTTGTAATCGTAAGTTTTCTGACAAAAATTGACCGCTAGTTTGCTTCGCTGATTGCCATAATGCTTTAATTGCTTCGTTGCCCTCTTCACCTTTAATTTTGATCGTCCCAACAATATAAAGTTGTTGCTCAGCGCGAGTTAATGCGACATACAGTAAACGCATTTCTTCGGACCAGCTTTGCCGTTTTAAGGCTTGTTTGACAACTAATTTCTGCAAGGTCGGCATCGTAACCAATGCATCGGGTTGCAAATATTCCAGACCAACACCCGCATTTTTTTGAATTAATAGTCCCCCATTCAAGTCTTTGGTGTTAAAAGCTTTATCCGCTTCCGGTAACATGACAATCGGAAATTCTAATCCTTTTGACGCGTGAATCGTCATCAAACGAACCGCTTGTGCGTCAGCTTCTTGTGGTGCCTCACCCAAGTCGCCATCAGAACTTTGCAATTGTTCAATGTAACGAATAAATCGAAATAACCCAGCATGTGTGTTATTTTGGTAGCTTTGCGCATACGTGTACAAAGCGTGTAGATTAGCTTGGCGCTGGGAACCACCCGCCATCCCCCCAACATAATCCAACCAAGCTGTCTCGTCATAAATGGTCCAAATAAGTGTCACGAGGTCATTTTGAATCGCAATATCGTGCCATTTGTTAATCAATGCAATCACTTTTTCAGCTTGTTCGTTTGATTTGGCATAGCGATTGAATGCTGTCCAAAAATCATGTTGCTGATCCGCCGTCCGAATGGCTGCCAAATCATTCTCATTAAATTCAAACATTGGCGAACGCAATATTGCTACTAACGGAATATCTTGATGTGGATTATCAATGACACGTAGTACATCCAACATCAAGTATATTTCCATAGCCTGAAAATAATTACCAACACCATCCACTTGGACTGGAATACCTGCTTGTCGCAACGTCGCGACCAAATCAATATAGCCAGTTTTAGAACGCGTTAAAATTGCAATATCACCATAGGCAACCGGTCGCATTCCCGCTGGCTCAGCTTTGCGATCATAAATAGTTGTACCGCGTAAAGCTAATATTTTGTTGGCCAGTAAGGCATATTGTGCTTGACGTTTTTCAAATGTATCTTCTTCGCTCGTTTCGTCATCATTATCTTGGGTTATGATATCAAGATGAAAGACAGGTGCGACTTCCTCCGGATATGAAGCTTTGGGAACTAATTTGGCATCCCCGACGTAAGCAATATCGCCCAACGTTTCATCCATAAGTTGGGTAAAAATTAAATTCGTCACACGCGTGACATTGTTTTGTGAACGGAAATTATCAGCCAAATCTATCCGACTGTCATTATTTCCCGATTGTGCAAACTTTTTGTACTTGGCAGTAAATAATGATGGTTCTGCTTGACGAAAACCATAAATGCTTTGCTTCACATCGCCAACCATGTACATGTTGTGTCCGTTGGAAACACTGGTTAGTAAAGTTTCTTGGAGCTGGTTAATATCTTGATACTCATCAACTAAAATTTCTTGAAATTGGCCTTGTATCGTTTGTTTAGTAACGTCATCAGATAAAATTTGTAAGGCTAACGTCCCCAAATCTGGAAAATCGAGTAACTTCGCGTCTCGTTTTTCTTGCTCAAAGGACTTCCGGAAAGATTGCGTCACAATAACTAACGTGTCAATTAATTGAAAGGCCAGCCCTTGAACACGTAACCACGCCGACTCGTTTAATATGAAGTAGTCTTCCAACCATGGCTTTAATTGTGATTTTGACCCAATGACTTGTGTCCGTACTTGCCGCGCGGCGGCCACCAATGCAGACAGATCAGGATCTTCTTTAATTGCTTTGGTTTGCGTGTTCATTTTAGCAGCTGGCACCGCTAAAATAGCAGATTGCAATGCGTCCCAAGACCCCTTTTCAATCTGCTGAGCAACTGACGACAGGTATGTCGCTATTTCTTCAAAAGCATCTTGTGTTTTTTGTAATTCGTCAACACCATCAGCACCGAGCTGAATCTGCTGCACTTTTTGCGTTAAATCAGCGATATCCGCCTTCAAAAATGGTTTGATGTGTTTGATAAATAAATCAGTTTTCGCCAACGGTTCACCAGTAATACGGTACGGATTGCGTAAATTTTCTAACCATTGCGTGCCATCAGCTCGTGCTTCCGCAAAATCCGCTAATTTTAGGACAATATTTTGCAACGCATCATCATGATTTGGATTACCAAAATTGTTGACCAAGGCTAAAAAATCTTGGTGGTTGTCATTTTCTTCCGCATAAAATTCAGCAAACACTTCTATTAAAACATCTTGACGCATCAGCTCACGCTCGGCTGTGTCAGATAAAAGACGGAATTGTGGATCTAAGCCTATCACGTGATAGTACATTTCAATAAGTCGTAAAGCATACGCATCAATAGTGGAAATATTAGCTGCGGGCAACAACAACAACTGCTCTTGTAAAAATCGTTTTTGTTTCCCAGTTGCCGTCTTTAAACGCTTCTCAATGGCTACCTCTAGTCTTTGTCGCATTTCATGAGCAGCGGCGTTAGTAAATGTCACAATTAAAAAATTGTCAACGCTCGTCCCGGCCAAAATTTTTTGAATAATGCGTTCAATTAAAACTGTTGTTTTACCAGAACCGGCTGAGGCAGCCACCAGAATATTATGGTCTGTTTCATCAATAGCGCGTTGTTGATTAGCTGTAAATGTGGTCGCCATTATTCATCCTCATCTTTCAATAATTCTAAAATACGATTCTTATCACCCGTGGTTTGCTCACGATAACGGTCACCAAGCGCGCGATCAAAACGCATAATATCAAGATATGGTGAGTAGGTTAAACCACCCTCAACTGGCGAAAGTGGAAAGTGACCAGCTAATATTTGTTGTCCTGCTGTCACAATGTTTTGTCGATTCCGTTTTAAGAGTGCTTCAAATTCTTCAGGTGATACAGCGTCAACACCTGATTTTCCTAAATCACCATTTTTGAGACGCGCCAGTGGATAATGTGGCGACTTTTCTGATGGTTCAATGTCAGCAAGCGCATCAACATAAGCTGAATCTGAAATGAATAAACCGCGGTATTTGAAGTTTTCTGGTAAAATTCTACCTTCTAACAGCGCATCAATGTCCGTGCTACTCGTTAATGATGTCTTATCAGGTACAATTTTTGCAAAGAAAGCACCACCCACTTTATCAAAACCGAGTTGATTAGCACTTTGCTGCGCAGCATCCCAATAAGTCAACAATTGCATTTGCAAACCATCATAAGCTTGTGCCCAGCTAAATAGTTTGCCATTTGATTTATAGTCAATAATTGTCCCAAATTCACCCGCACTGTCTTGCAAATCTAAACGATCCAACTTACCACGGACATGTATTTTTGGCAACTGTAATGCTGGCAAAGAAGCTTTTGGAAAACCAAATAATTGTTCAACCGCTAATGGCCGACTCGTGTTTTCACGTGCCGCTGCTTGCAAATTCAATAATAGAATGTCACTAACACGTGTCAAATACTCACTGGTAGCACGCATTTTACCATTTTCGGTGAGTATTTCGAAAACTGGCGACGTCATTAACTGCCCCATTTGTTCGGACACCAAATGTTTGATATCATCACTGGTCAAATCACGCAAACTTAAATTATTTTGAATGAGGTGCGCTAACACCTTTTCAAAAATAGCATGATAGAGTGTGCCTGTTTGCGCCACGTCTAGTGTGTTTGTTGTGCGTTCTTTTAAATGCAGCCCATACTGCAAAAAGTAAGCATACGGATTATGATAGTAACTTTCTAATTGAGAAATTGAGACATTTAACTGTTCGCCAAATAGTGCTGCCACAAATTCTGGGCACAATTGGACTGGCTTATTTTGATAATTTGGTGCAGAAAAAACACGAGTGAGTCGTGATTTTACCGTGGTTTCAAGCAAGGATTTCAATGATTTAAACGCAGAAGTTTGCCTAGCAACTGGTAAAATTTTCACTAATTCAGATAACGTTGTTTGCGGCGTTCCAATATAGTGTTTAATTAAGACTGAACTAGAAACTGGCTGTCCACTGACGGTTATCACTTCAATGCTAAAGGTATCAACCAAACGTTTGAAAAATGGCGACATTTCTGCTATTTGTCCACTGCTATCCAAGATTGGGTAAGATAACGTGATATGGTCAGTCGCTGACATCAGGCTACCATAAAATAACAAGTTTTCTTCGGCCATCTGCTGCTGCGCTGTATTTTGTAGGTAACGTGGCTGGTCGCCTGACTGTAAGTCTGGCATAACCATTGTTCGTTCGGCATCATTAATTAAAGCTGTTGTTTTAGTTTGTGCCGGCAAGTTTTGGCGCGTACCGCCAATAAAAAATAATTCCCGATAGCTCGTACTTTGCACAATTCCAGCTTCAGATATTGTTAATTGGTCTAGACTGTTTGGAATGCCTGAAAATTTAGCACCGGAAAAGCCAGCAACCAAAATATCAACCATGTCCGTCAAAACGAAATCATCATCGCCTTTAAAACTAACCATATCATCTAATGTCTGGCTAAACATCTGCCAGACTTCGTCGTGTTGTTGGGCGTGTACTAAATCCCCTTGCGCCATTAAATTATCGCGTTGATTAATCAAAACATCAACAACATGATTTTTTTGTAGCCATTCAATCAACGCAGTAGCTGCTTGACGGAATGTCGTTGCTTTTTTAAGGCCATCATCTAACTGATCAAACGATTTAACCACAAAGCGACGCAAAAACTCGAGCCGTTGATTAATTTTTTGATCTTGTGAAATTTCTGTTTCATCATTATCACGAGTCACTTGGAATAGTTGAAAAGGCCGATCAAACCGACGCCAAGTGGACTCATAGGGTCGATAAGCATATAAATAATTGTCCAAATAACCTACAATATCAAAAAATTCATCACTAGCAACAGACTTGCCATCGATAGTTGGGCACAACAAACCTGTCTTTAAAATTGCTAATACATTTTGATAATTAAATTTTTGTGGTGACAAAAGTGTTAGAATCAGCTCTACCAATGGATGATTCATCATTGTGACATCAGTATCCAGAAAAAAGGGCAGCTCAAATGCAGCCATCACGGCTGGAATATGTGATTGATAGGGTCCCAAATCGCGGGCTAAAATCAAAATATCCCTTAAATGTAACGACGGATCCTGTTGTAAAGCGCGCCTGATGCGTCTGGCTACCTCCTGAATTTCCACAATCGGCGTTTCAGCTACAAAAGCCTTGAATGCAGTTTTATCATCGGTCACTTGAAATGAACGATATTCCCCTAACTTTTCCCATGCTGATAAGACTTGATAATTAGCGGAAGATAGTTTTCGTAAAGTGCTTGCACTACGAGTATTCACTGATTGTTGGTTGCTTGATGCCCATGCAATCAACTGTTGGGCAGTTGTCATCGGCTTAAAAAAAACATCTCCAGCTTGCTGTGTCCCTAATTTTGATATGTCACCCAGAAGTGCTATTGTCACCGGATAACGAGCAATCAAAGCATTCACAACAGCTTGTTCCGCACTTGTAAAACCATTGAAACCATCAAAATAAAACATCGTATTTGACAGTTCTAAGTCATTCAATTCCCCGACAAAATGCAACAAAGATTCTTGTGCAGTTATTCGTTGTTGCCCTAGTTTTTGTTCGAATGCTTCAGCGACAATCGCCAAATCACGAAGTTTAGCGTTTAAAGTTTGTCGTAAAAAAATATTATCCGCAGATTTGGCAACAATATCAAGCAAATCTTGAGGTGATATACGACTGACACGTAGCTCAATCAGTTGCGCTACTAAAGCTGTTACAAAACCACTCTTGGCTTGTAGACGTGCAAAAACTGGTAATTGGCTTGCTTTCTCTCGCAAAATATCAGTCACCAGCATAAATAATCCGGCTGTCGAAACTGTTTCCGGCTGCTTTGTCGGTGTATTTTTCATGAGGGCCCAAGCCAGCCGTGTTAAAGAATATACCTGCAGCCGACTCTGCGAATAACGTTGCGCCTGACTATGACCATTGATTACAGAAAAACGTTGAAGCACATCAACTTCACTGTCAAATTTAACGTGATTAGGGACAATATAATATATGGTTAAACTAGCATTTTTTTGGAGATGTTTTTGAATATCAACCAACATGTCACCACGCATGTCATGCTCAGCACGCCCCATTAAAATATTGAGCGTCATTAACTTAGCCTTTCTTCAGGTACATAATTAATTGGTAGCCACTCTAAGACACGCTCAATTTTTTTATCCCAATAATACCATTCGTGCTTACCGGGTGCCGTTTCAAAAGTGATATCATAGTCTAAATCGCGCAACTTTGGAATGAAATCATCATTAGTTGGTTTTAGATAATCTTGTTCACCAATCCAAGCATACAACTGTGGTTTTTGGGTATTTTTTTTAGCTAACGCAAGCAAGTCATTGTCCGAACCGACAAATTTATCCAAATCACCAAAAATACCTGTCCAATAATCTTGCGTCGTCTCATCAGGTATAGCGCCAAATTGTGGTTCTCCTACTAACGCGCCTGACAATGAAGCTGCATAACTGAAGTGATTGGTTCCTAATCCAAGTTTGAAGGCACCATAACCACCCATTGATAAGCCAGCAACGAAGTTTTTTTCGCGTTTTGTTGATAGTTGTGGGAATAATGAGGCTACTTTTTTGGGCAACTCCTCTGCCAACGCATCAAAATAATTCAAGCCATATGTTGTGTTCGTATACCATGCCAAATCAGTGGAAGGCATCACAACAGCCACAATTGTTTGACGAACTAATCGTTCAATTGACGTACGACGCTGCCAAATATCTTGATCGCCAGACATGCCATGTAACAAATACAATACTGGTATATCTTGCAACATTTCGGGTGTCCAACTCGGATTGTGATCAGATAATTCAGGTAAAATCACATTCATGTGTCGATCCATTCCCAAAACCTGCGAATAATAATTAACTTGTAAAAATGCCATGCGTTGTTATCCCCTTTTAGTATTTACTGCTATTTTAACAGAAATAACCTGCAATTGTGGTTGGAAACAGTAGTTTTTTAGCTATTGTCACAAATCAAAATCTATTTTTTGGCAAAAAAAAAATGTGCCAAATTAATGGCAACATTTTTTAACTTTTTGAATTAAACAAGTGCTAACAAATCAGCCTTCTTTGCAGAAGATGGATATTCAGTACCTTGTGCATCCAAATATGCTTTGATTTCAGCAACTGTATTCTTTTCTGTTGGCTTGTTAGTAGCAGGATTAGTAGTGGCCTTTTTTGCTGACTTTGCAGCTGGCTTCTTACCTGACTTTGAGTCATTAAACTTTGCCAAAATACCAGCGTTGCTCAACAAGTTGCGAACTGTGTCAGATGGTTGTGCACCATTGCCTAACCATGACAAAATCTTGTCTTCATCCAACTTGATTTCAGCAGGTTGTGCGATTGGGTTATAAGTACCAACTGTTTCAATAAAACGACCGTCACGAGGTGAACGTGAATCAGCAATAACGACACGATAGAACGGACGCTTTTTTGCACCCATACGCTTCAAACGAATTTTAACTGCCATGTGGTAGTCCTCCAATTATCTTTGTGTTTATACACATTTATTCTACTAGATAATTATGCCACTACTCGTAAGTTATGTCAAGGGTTTTTACTTGACATCATTTTGCTGTTCACGTGCAATATTGATTTCTTCACTCAAAATAATCAAATTATCTAAAGCACGGCGCGCCAAAAAAGAATCATGTTTGCGATTTGCCTCATTAGTAATCCCACCAAGCGTGTGTGGTGTATTTAAATCATTAATAATTTTTACAAGCTGATTCTGCCAACTAGTGAGTTACTCATTTTCCGTCATAAAAAAATCCTCCAGTTGATATATCATTTATTCTACCAAATTAACAAGAAAATAACAAAAATTCTTCATAAGATTAAATTATTACAATCAAAATTTTAAAAAATGAGTTGTTGGTTACAAAAATAGCCATTTGTTAAGGACTGTTATTGTCTGTTCAGGTACATATCGTAACCGTATGGTGTGCTCACCATTATCATCACGAACAATAATGTCAAGATGTGTTGCTTTTTTTGCTGCTAATGTATACAAACCATGCGTATTAAGTCCTTGTATTTTATCACGCGTGATAAAGTAACCCTCTTTAGTTAAGCCATTGCTACGTTGCAAGTAAATAACAGACTCACAATATCCTATTTTTTGATCTTTGATTGTCATTATGTTTTTTAAAATCAAAAACACTACCACGACCAAAGCAATCAAAATACCGAGCAATATATTATGCCAATCCCAATATTTTGGTAGCCAGATCATCACAATACCACTCAAAACAACAATCATAGTTGCCAACCGCAATAAACTAAATCTAACCTGATACCATGCAGCTGTCTTAATAGCGCTAGGTTGCCACTGCTTGATATCAAAGTCATCAACTCCCAAAACTTTTTGCAACGTAGTTGTTGCCTTTTGACTACTGACTACTGGAATCAGTACAGTTTTCTTATCATCTTCATCTCGACTTGCGGAAAGCAAAACGTTGGCACTCATCAACTTAACCATTCTTCTCAGCAAAGTTTGTCGCAATTGAACAGCCTGAATTCTACTAAACTTAAGTTGGACACTTTTACGTGCTAGTAAACCGCGCGAAATCACAAGATGATTTTCTTCATGTAAAACTTTAAAATCAAAATATTGATTATAAATCCTGAAAAATCCAACGACAATACCTATAAATAGACCAATTACAATCAAAGAACTCAATACTATCATAGATTGATGATTCACAAAATCCGTGAATGTCGCTTTGAGATGTTTTGGTAAAATATCGTCAATTTGCGTCCATAATGTGAATAAAGCTAAAAAGCCACCGAGACCACTCAGTGAGGTAACAGCGTATAACATTAAGTCCCTATTTGTCACATGATATCTTAGCTCTGATATAGATTGCTTTGGCCTAATTTCTTCAACACTGGTTTTTTTATTTTGGGCACTGCGTCTTTTTTGTTCGATAATATCAGCTTGTGTCAAACTCAGAGCATCAAAGACCACTTCTGGTTTTCCTTGCCCTGAAGTGTCAATTTGTAAACGCACGGATTGAAATGGTTGATAATAAAATGGCATCGTTCTAGAAATAGTTTGAATACGCTCAAAAGGCACATGAACTTGCTTTTTATTAAAAATACCCTGTTTTACTGATAGCTCATTGTCATCAAATTCGAAGGTAAAAAATAACCACTGAATCCAAGCGCTACCAATAAATACGACAAATATACCTAATACTATCAAAGGCAAAAAAATCACGCCATCGTTTTTAATATTGAACAAGCCCAATATAATTGGCCAAATCATTATTTTGATGTGACTAAAAAAATTAACAACAATGGCAAACCAACTTTGATGCTGTTTAGTCATCTGAAGCTACCTCACGGGCGTGTAAAGCCGCTTCGACTAATTGACCTCTCAACTTTTTAGCTGTTACTTCACCAATAGCCTCAATTTGGAACCCATGTGCCGCTGTTTCAATAGATAAATCCATTAATTTAAAATAACGTAAAATCGGTCCCTGTTTGGTATCAACATTTTGAATACGATTCAGTGGAATTGATTCAGACTTTCTGAAAATAAAACCATGATAAATGTAAACCGCCTGATCATCAATCACGTAACGTCTAAATCGATAAAAATAAGGGATTAGCGTCATGTGTATAACAGGCAAAATAGCTATCAAAACCATAATGATTAAAATCATCATTGCTAGTTGATGAAAATTACCGCGCAAAAAAAGCATGTAAATAATTATTTCCACGACTACTAAAAACAACAAAGCGATGACATCATGAATTAACCAAACAATTTTAGCCGTTTTAGGCAGCTGCGTGGCTTTTTCTGGAATCATATTTTTCTCCCCCAAATACTAGACATTTATAATATTCAGTGTATCAAAGCCATGTATCGAATGCAAAAAAGCTAGCATTTCACCAGCTTTTGAAAGTTTATAATACTTCACCATTGGTTGCAATGACATTTTGGTACCAATCAAATGAATCCTTTTTGTAGCGTTTTCCCGTACCTTGGCCCATATCATCTAAATCAACATAAATGAAACCATAACGTTTGGCCATTTCGCCAGTTGAAGCGGAAACAATATCAATACCAGACCACGGCATATACCCGATTAGAGGAATACCATCTAAAGCAACTGCTTGCTCCATGGACTTGATATGTCCTTTGAAGTAATCAATCCGGTACTGATCATGTATTTCACCTGAACTGGTCAATTTATCATAAGCACCAAAACCATTTTCAACAATCATCATTTTTTTATGCCAACGATCCCACATCCAATTCATCGCATAACGAACACCTGTTGGATCAATTTGCCAACCCCAATCTGATTGTTTAAGGTAAGGATTATCGCCGTGGTTAGCTTCTTCATCATATTCTAAATAGTCATCGCCAGTTGCAGAAACAGTCCAACTCATGTAGTAAGAAAACGCCACATAGTCGACGGTGTTTTCTTTTAAGATTTTAGCATCTTCAGGTGCCATTTTAATATCGAACCCTTTGTGTGACCAGAATTTCAACAGCCAGTTAGGATATTCTCCCAACGCATGGACATCACCCCAATAATAACGTGTTTGCATCGCTCTCTGTGCCATCAAAATATCTTCTGGGTTTGATGTTGCAGGATAAACGGGGTTCATCGCAATCATATCGCCTACCATGATGTTTGGATTGATTTCATGGGCAATTTTAGTTGCTAAGGCTGAGGCAACTAACTCATGGTGTGAGGCTTGATACATCAATTCTTGTGCCTGTTCTGCTGGATAATCTTTCAACCCAGAGTTTTGTAGCATTGGATGTGAATCCATCCAAGAGGTTTGATTATTAATTTCATTGAAAGTCATCCAGTACTTGACGCGATCACCATAACGTTCGAATACCACACGTGCAAATTTAGTGAAAAAGTCGATCATTTTACGATTACGCCATCCACCATACTCAGTCACTAAATGATATGGCATTTCAAAATGAGATAACGTGATGACTGGCTCTAAGCCATTATCAATCATCGTATCAATCATATTATCATAAAATGCCAAGCCAGCTTCATTAGGTGTTTCCTCATCACCGTTTGGAAAAATTCGCGTCCAAGCAATAGATGTTCTAAACGCTTTCATCCCCAATTCTTTCATCAATGCAAAATCTTGCGGAAACGAGTGATAAAAATCAATGCCTCTATGATTAGGATAATTACCATCTGGTAAAACAGTGTCTGTTACAACGCGTTTAACACCGTTTTTTCCCGCCAGCATCACATCAGCAATTGAGACACCCTTGCCGTCAACATTCCAAGCACCTTCTAGTTGATGTGCTGCTACTGCACCGCCCCATAAAAAATCTTGTGGCATTTTATAACCTGTTGTCATTTGTTATCTTCTCCAGTTCTTAGGTTCATTTAGCAATTATTTTGTAAAAGAAAAGCCCGCAAAAGCGAGCTTTCAATCAGTTCTCTGCCAATTTGCGATAAAGTGCAATGATTTCAACTGCTAAATCACGAAAAGTAATACCATTCATCAAATGATCTTGGGCATGAACCATATACAAGTCAACTTCAGTATGATTACCTTGTGCTTCTTGTGTTAGCATGTCCGTTTGAACATCATGTGCTTCTTTAAGTGATTTATCAGCTTCATCAATTGCTGCTTGTGCACCCTCAAAATCACCTGATTTAGCCAACTGAATTGCCTGAAAAGCTTGCGACTTGGCATTGCCACCATGCATAATCAGACCCATCACAACTTGCATTCGTGCTTCGTCTTGCATCAAATCGGCCATCTTAAACTCCCATCAATGTTTCGGCAGACTTCAAAACATTGTCGCCCTTCATCATGCCATAATCCATCATATTGATGACATCCATTGGCACACCAGCGGCATCTGTGTGTCCCTTAACCTCATTTTTCATATAAGCAACTTGAGGTCCAAGCATCACAACATCAGGATGCTTTTCTTTTAGCTTAGCGTCAACATCAGACGTTGAAGTTGCAAAAATATCGTAATCCTTTTCTTGAGCCGCGGCGGCCTTTTGCATGTTTGCTACCAATAATGATGTTGACATACCAGCTGCACAAGCTAGCATAATTGTTTTAGTTGCCATAATATGTTTCTCCTTTAAAAAATCATTTCGTTTATAGCCTTATCATAGCATGTTTTCAATCAAATGTAAACGCTTTCACAGTTTGTTCATACTTTTCCAAAACGATCAAAAAAACATCACAATTGTGAATTGTGATGTTTTTTGATACTATTCTAGTCCCTCAGTTAGGGCTTCTGGATAAAACTCACGGACAATATCTGCTTCATGCTTTGACAATTCTGGAAAATCAGTGTCAGAACCAATATCGTCATGATACAGGCGATCTCGTGGCGATACTTGACCTGTGGCGTGAGCAACAGTAATGTGCCAACCTGCAAAGTCTTGTACATTTTGCGCACTTTCCAATGATTCCAAATGAAGTTGTGACACCATTAACAACAAACGGACATCCGCATTCAAATCTTTTAACCATAACTGTTGTTCAGTCGTCAGATAAAGCGTCAAAGAAGCCTCAGCATTTTTACCAATTAAGTCGGTTTCACGTGCTTCTTCAAGTGCCTTGTTGACAGCGTCACGAAGACTCATAAAGGTTGACCACTGTTCAAACAAAACTGTCGTATCACCTAGATCTTGAACATCAGGCATATCAGTCAAATAAGCAAATTGTGCTGTTTCATAAGGAAGATATTCCCATACTTCTTCAGCTGTGTGAGGTAAGATTGGTAGCAACAATCGCGTCAAATCAGTCAAAATCTTATAGAAGACTGTTTGCATTGAGCGACGAGCTTGCCCAGTAGGTGCCTCAACATAAACAACATCCTTAGCCACATCAAGATAAAAGGCTGATAGATCAACGTTGACAAAGTTAATCACACGCTTAAAGACATCGTTGAATTGGTAATTATCATAAGCATTGC
Organism: Leuconostoc sp. BM2; assembly: GCF_002095565.1. Classification (NCBI taxonomy): domain Bacteria; kingdom Bacillati; phylum Bacillota; class Bacilli; order Lactobacillales; family Lactobacillaceae; genus Leuconostoc; species Leuconostoc sp. BM2. The sequence continues at coordinate 58,007 of NZ_MOWQ01000007.1, forward strand.
GCACATCTTTAACAAAATTATTTTCTAAGGCATAGAAATATTGATCATGTGCTGCCAATGATTGATATGACACACCATCTTCTTTTGGATCAAAATCAGAGGTATTTGCCAGCAAGAAACGTAACGTATTGCGCAACTTTCGATAACTCTCTGACACTTGTTTCAAAATTTCATTTGAAACACGCATGTCTTGTGACGTGTCAACCGACGTCACCCAAAGACGCAGAATTTCAATTCCCATTTTGTCAGCTACTTCAAGTGGCGAAATTGTATTTCCTAGAGATTTGGACATCTTGTTGCCTTTACCATCTAATGTAAAGCCTTGGTGCAAAATAGATTTGTATGGCGCAATGCCATTTACGGCCACAGATGTGATCAAAGAAGAATTAAACCAACCACGGAACTGATCAGACCCCTCCAAATACATATCAGCAGGATAATCTAATTCAGGTCGTGTATTCAAAACCCCATTCCACGATGAACCAGAATCGAACCAGACATCCATGATATCCTCTTCTTTAGTAAATTCACCGTTTGGTGAATGTTCATTAGTATAACCTTCTGGCAAAAGTTCTTTAGCATCATGTTCAAACCAATAATTCGAACCATACTCAGCAAATAAATCAGCGACGTGGTTGATCAACTTTTCGTCCAAAATAGCTGTACCATCTTCTGCGTAGAATATTGGTAATGGTACACCCCAAACACGTTGTCGTGAAATAACCCAATCACCGCGATCGCGAATCATATTGTGCAATCGAACTTTACCCCAATCTGGGAAATATGTAACCTTATCAAGCTCGGCTAAAATTTCTGATCGGAACTTGGCCACAGAAGCAAACCATTGGGGCACTGCCCGCCAAATAATTGGTTTTTTGGTACGCCAATCAAATGGGTAAGAATGGGTAATCTTTTCTTTTGCCAAGAACAACCCAGCATCCGTTAATTTGTTGATGACAATACCAACAACATCATCATAGAATTTGCCTTCAAAGTCAGCACCCGCGTTGGCTGTCATATAACCCTTTGAATCTACTGTTACGTCAGCGGGTAAGCCATACTTTTTTCCAACGTTGTAATCATCTTCACCAAATCCGGGTGCTGTATGAACTAAGCCAGTTCCTGAATCAAGCGTAACATGATCAGCATTCATCACTAATTCTTCATGCTCACTGTCCCAAGGATGATAGGCTGTAATGCGATCAAGCTCTTGGCCTTTATAGGTTGCGACCGTTTCATATGATTCCCAACCAAACTTAGGTGCGACTGAATCGAGTAGTTCAGTCGCAACAACAAATTGTCTCGTATCGCCAGCTGGTATCACAACTGAGTATTCGAATTCAGGCCCTAACGTAATACCTCGAGAGGCTGTAACAGTAAACGGCGTTGTTGTCCAGACCACAAAGTAAGTATTATCGTCCAAAATACCTTTGCCATCTTTTACTTTATTGGCATAGAACAATGATGTTGAATCAATGTCATGATATTCAATTTCAGCTTCAGCAAGAGCTGACTCAGACGACCATGACCAATACACTGGCTTCGCACCTCTAAAGATGTAGCCTTTCCCAGCCATTGCACCAAAAACTCTAATTTGCGCTGCCTCAAATTCTGGCTTCAATGTAATATATGGATTTTCCCAATCGCCTAACACACCCAAACGTTTAAAATCCGAACGTTGCTTATTAACTTGTTGCAAAGCAAATTCTTTAGCTAAATTACGCCATTCTGATTTAGGCATACTTTTTCTATCATGACCTGCTTTTGTCAATTGTTGTTCAATTGGCAAACCATGAGTATCCCAACCGGGAACATAAGGCGCATAAAAGCCAGTCATGTTCTTATAACGTACAATAATGTCCTTGGTAATTTTATTCATGGCGTGACCAATGTGAATATTACCATTTGCGTATGGCGGTCCATCATGTAGGTTAAAATGAGGTTTCTTCTCATTTTGGGCCAAACGTTGCTGATACAAGTCTTCCTCATACCATTTTGCCTGACGTTCTGGTTCCGTCTTAGGCAACGACCCTCTCATTGGAAAAGCCGTTTTACCAAGATTCAACGTATCTTTATACTTCATATTTCATTCTCCTAAAAAAGTTAATCGACAACAATCATTTAAAATAATGATAAAAAAAGTCCCTATGCATCATCTGCATAGGGACGTTTTCACGTGGTACCACCCAATGTTTAGTAATAACTAATCTTCATTATTACTCTCAAATCAGTATTAACGGCCTGCGCCGTTCTAGCTTACTAAAATTTCAGCTAAACAAAACTAGTAACTGATCTGATTGGCATCAGGGACGGTCATCTTCCACCACCATGACTCGCTGCACGTATATATGCCAACTTTGCTGTGTTACGCTTTTTATAATTATTAATGATTGTCCGCTTGGTCTTCTGATTCTGGAAACACTACAACCGGCCCTTGGGCTTCTGCTGTTTCCTGTTCATCTGACTCTTGTTCTGACTGGCTTGAAACTTCAACTGGTGCTGCTTCAGCAACTTTACCAATGCGATTGGCTGTTACTTGACCAATTGGTAAACGATGAACAGCTTCTGCTAACTCATCATTTTCTAATAGTGTACGCTGTGCTGTTAATAATTGCAAGAAGGAATTTTTAAAACTTTCAACTTCTGTACGTAATTGGTTTTGCTCATTAGTTAATTCTGCGTTTTCTTGTGCTAAACGTTCTGCTTCCGCTTCTGCCTTAACACGAGAATCACTGATGATTTTAGTAGCCGCTTCTTGTGCATGCGTCAATTGCTTTTTCACTTCAACATCAGCGTCTTTTTTCAATCGGTCAGCTGCTTCTTGTGCGACAAAAATAGACTGATTAACTTGCTCACGCTTGGCTTCTAGCGCCTCGACTTGCGATTTCGACTGCTCAAGTTGTACTTTAAGCGCATCTCGCTCAGCAATTAGCGCTTCATAATCACTATTGACTTGATCCAAAAAAGCATCAACTTCAGTCGCAACATAAGCCTTACTGCCTTTTTTTGTAAATTCGTGATTTAAAATTTCATCTGGTGATAATGCCATAACTTTCTCCTTTAACATAATTGTACTTCATAATTTTATCATGCCTAGTCTAAATTAGATAGAAGCCTGACATTACTATCTTTGTACAACATTGACAATTGCTTTCAATTTATCTTTTTTACTCCGACCATCTAGTGACTTGATTTGTGCACGACCATGTTTTCTAACTGATATCAAATCATTTACAGCAATTTCCAAATTGGTTTTTTGCGCAAGCATCCAATTCACATGAACTTGACCACTTTCAATAAGTGTCTTAGTATCACTACGTGACAGTTGAAAAACAGATGATATGACAACATCAAGTCGCAAAGATGACATTAAAGCAAATTGCTCTTGCCAATTAGTTAAAACAGGCAGGGCTTCACTTAACGATTGCGCTTTCAGATTAACAGCAACTCGTCCAACTTTTGTAACGGTTTGCTGGATATAAGCTAACATTTTCTGATCGACAATGATTTGCCAATTCGTTTCTTCATTATCAAATAGTATATCGCCAAGTACATCCCGACTAATACCCAAGTGCATTAAGCTGCCCAAAATTGTCGAATGATGTAACGTGGCAAACTTTTTTGGATATTGTACAGTTAGTAACCCAATTTCAAAATCTTCTTGTTTTACTTCAAATACTTCTGGTGCAATGATTGCCCTTTGACTTTCGGCGCCATCCACACCACCATACAAATAACTTCGCAATCCAGACTGACGGTTAATCAATGTTTGTAGAATGTATTGTTCTCTCGGATTTAAAAATCGCGTCAGAATTAAGCGATAGTCATCATCAGCCTGTTTTACCCAATCCAGAACTTGTTGTATGAAAGGCTGCTCGTACTCACGAAAATGTTGTGAAATACTTAGCACGTCATTACTCATAGGAATATCGAAACTAAATGTAGCAAACCACTACGTGCAAAATTCAAAGCCAAAATTGCGACAATCGGTGAAAAATCAAGCATCCCAATTGGTGGAATGAACCTAAAAATTCGTAGATATGGCTCGACAATACGGCCCAAGAATCGGCCCAAGCCAGACTCACGAGCCCCTGGTAGCCAAGACATTAAAATATAAATAACAATTGCATATTCATAATATTGCACTAATCGAAACAACCATATGACAATTTCTGCAATCATGAATTAGTACCTACTGTTGGGCTCAAGATTATCTGTCAAAGTTCCAGAAATTTCAAACGTATTTGGTGTGACCAAGAAAATTGATTGTCCAATACGTTCGATTTCACCGTTAACAGCATAAACAGCACCACCCAGAAAATCAAGAATTCGTTTAGCTTGTGCTTCATCAATCTGCGTGAAATTGACAATCACTGCTTCACCACCCAAAATTTGTGAAGCAATCGCTCGAGAATCAGAATATACTTTTGGTTCAAACAATGCAATTTTACTATTCGCACTATTAAAGTCTGAATTGGCTTGTTGTGTAGTAGTTGATGGTCGTGTAAATCGTTGTTGGGAAGTATTTGCTTGTTGCTGAACAGGCTGTGGTTGTGGCTGTTCTTGGTATGATTGTTGATCATACCCTTCATCCTCGTAATAATCTTCCTCATTACTAAATAGACGTTTAATTGTGTCCCCTAATGCCATGAGTTCTCCTTAACGTTTCTTGAAAAATGGTGGTTGGTCAGTGTCGTCATCATTGCCCAAATCCACCGCAGCACTTGAGCTCGGTGTATTAAAGACATCAAATGATTGCTTCTGAACGCCATCAAAACGATCATCTTCAGCAAACGCGTCTTTGGTTGTGCCGCCAATATTCCAATCAGCAAATGGATCGTTTTGTGTTGGTGTCACTTTGGGGGCTGGTGATGCTGTCGCTGGTTTTTCAAAAACTGATGAAGCAGACGAAGGCGCTGCCGACTCAGTCGACGTTGCTGTGCCAAAAACTGAAGCAGCTGGTGCTACATTCTTGGCTGCAGATTGTTTGGATTTATCGTTAGTATTTTGAAGACCAGTCGCAATAACTGTCACGCGAATTGAATCACCAAGATCTTCATCAATTGATGTTCCAAATATAACGTTCACGTCACGTCCTGCTTCTTGGCTAATGACTTCTGAAGCCGTTTGTGCTTCAAACAATGACATATCTAGACCACCGGTGATATTAAGCAAAACGTCTTCCGCACCTGACATGTCGACTTCAAGCAACGGTGACGAAATAGCTTGTTTTGTTGCGTCAGCTGCACGGGTTTCGCCACTTGCTTGACCAACACCCATCAAAGCAGGTCCGGCATCTTGCATGACAGTTTTCACATCAGCAAAGTCCAAGTTAATGAAACCAGGATTGGTAATCAGCTCAGAAATGCCTCGAACACCTTGTGCCACAACTTCATCAACTACTTTAAATGCTTCAGATAGTGGTGTACGAAGGTCAATACGATCTTTCAAACGTTCGTTAGTAATCACGATTAATGAGTCAACAGACTCTGACAAAGCCTGTAATCCTTCAGCAGCAAAACGTCCGCGCTTTGGGCCTTCCCATTTAAATGGTCGTGTAACGACCGCAACGGTCAATGCGCCTTGTTCTTTAGCAATACGTGCAACGACAGGAGCTGCACCATTACCAGTTCCACCACCCATACCTGCAGTAATCACAACCATATCGGCACCAGCTAAGGCATTAGCAATATCTTCAGTTGATTCTTCAGCAGCTTTAGTACCACGCTCTGGATTCGAGCCTGCTCCCAAGCCACCGGTTAATTTAGGACCGATTTGAATTTTTGTATCGGCTTTTGACTTATCTAGTGCTTGTACATCAGTATTGGCTACGATAAATTCAACGCCACTGACGCCTTCTTCAATCATATGGTTAACAGCATTTGAGCCACCACCACCAACACCGATAACTTTTATGATTGCACCCGCTTCTTGGGTATCATCAATTGAAAAATCCATGAGTTGTCTCCTTAAGTGTCTTTTTAATCTTCGTTAAATAAATTGTTTATCTTTTGGCGAATTTTTCCAAACCAGCCTTCACGAGGTGCCACAGTGGCATCATCGACGTATTGATAACTGTCATATGATTCTTGTTGTGGTGCCTCACTTGGTGTTGGTTCAGGATTAGGTGTAACCTCACGACGGTTCATAATCGTTTGTTTAATCACCTGTTGCACCATGTTTTCTCTAGATGCAAACACTGAGTATGCCAAAGCACGCGTGTACGAAGGATGTCGCAAACCAATTTGATCTGGTACAAACAAACGAACATTATCGCCCAATAATTGTTTGGCAAAATCAACCATTTTTGGCAGCGCTGCATTGCCACCAGTTAAAACAAAGCCTCCTGGCATATTCAAAGCATTAACCTGTTGTAAATGATCAAATATTCGCGTAAACATTTGCTCTAAGCGAGCCGCAATGATTTCCGATAAATACTTCTCGTCAAATTGTTTTGGTACAACCTCACCAATAACTTCGACTGGAAAATCGTTGTCTTGGTCGGTTTGCAATGGATCAGCAAAGCCGTAATCACGTTTTATTCTTTCAGCATTGATGTAAGAAGTGCCAAGCACAGTTGAGATATCCTTGGTGACACTATCACCACCTTCAATATCGACAAACGTGTACTTCAATTTGCGATCATGGATAACAGCAGCACTAGTCTGTCCGCCACCTAAATCAATCAAAACAGTACCAAAGTCTTGCTCGCCGTCATTCAAGATAGTTGTACCAAGAGCCAATGGTGACAGAATAAATTCTTGCAAATTTAGTCCGGCCTTTTGAATTGCCATTCGCGTATTATCAAGAATCTTGCTAGGTCCAACATAGGCCACCCCATGCATTTCAAGCCTTACACCTATCATTTCATGAGGATCTTTAATGCCATCAAATCCGTCAACAACGAACTCTTCAGCGACTAATTCAATCACATCACGGTCTGCGGGCAAGCCATTTGATAATGCTTGTTGCGCTACATTTTGAACATCCTGATAAGTAATGCGCTTATTTTGGTTGGCAATAGATACCAGACCATTAACATTGATAATTTCAACTTGATTAGCTGGAACACCAACCACAACATCGGTAATTTTAATATTTGCTTTTTCTTGTGCCTGATCAATCGCCTCACGAATCGCAGCGGCAGTCGTATCGATATCGACAATCACGCCACGGCGTAAGCCACGTGAAGGGGCGCTTCCCGCACCAATCACATTAAATTGATTCCCAGCAGTTTGTGCAATGACAACTTTAATTGAAGTGGTTCCAATATCCAATCCAACCGTCACGCCTGAATTATTCATGCGTTGTGCCCCTTTGTTAATTATTTTTACAAAATATACCTAATACTAATAGTAACATAAAATCGCAATATTTTGCGACCCAATTCTAGTTTTTCAGTACGTTTCATATTTAAGATTTATAGTTATATGAGAAAGCGCCAAATTGTAGGTCAACCACACCTTTTGCTTTCATTTGTGCTGCAATACCAGGATAATAAACAATCTTTTGACCAAATGTTGTTGTCGTTGCCAGCACAGTATTACCATCAGCCATGATAATTTTTAGGCGTTTCGGGTTCTCTTTTGTAGGCGAAAATATTATTTGACTAATATTTTGTCGCAAAGATGCTTCAAAATTGGAAAATGTGACAGCCGTTTTAGCCAATGTGTCATCGCTCTTAAAGCCTGTATAAACTGGTGCATCACCATCTGGTTGACTGACTGAATGACGATTTCCTTGCTGATTGATAGCATACCACTGTCCTTTTTGTTGAACAAATCCAGCATTGACTCTTTCAACAACAGTAAACAACACATCGCCATCATTTAAAGTCACTTTTACCGAGTCTATTTTATTGTTTTGTGATTGCAGTCGATTTTCAATAAAAGCTTGTTGTCCAACCAAACGCCAATACGGTGTCGTTTGATCAACATTAACATATTTTTTTATTTGCTCTTTAGAAACGACCGTTGACGCAACTGACACATTTTTAATCGTACGCCAAGGTTGTAAAATCAATATTAAACCGCCAATCAAAACAGCAAAAACCGCTAAACTCAGCCAAAGTTGTAACGGTCGTTTCTTGTTTACAATATGTTTTAATTGTGGTACATCTTCTTTCATCATTCTCCAATTGCATCAAGAATCAGTGCATAAAGTCTTTCGCCAGCATCGCGCACACCAATTTTAGTTGCCTGAGCTGCCATCGCCTCACTCACCTTGTCATTTAATAACAATGTATCGGCAGCTTGAGTTAGCGTAACTGCTGACAAAGATGGCTCGGAAATCATCAATGCAGCACCAGCATCAACCAAACTTTGCGCATTTTTAGTCTGATGATCACCTGTCACAAAGGGACTCGGAATTAAAATAGACGGAATACCCAGCGCTGTAATTTCTGCTATTGATGTCGCGCCAGCCCTTGCCACTATCGCATCAGTTTGTGCCATAACTTCTGGCATGTTGTCAATATAAGGTAATATTCTGACATTTTCAGCTGGTTGTGTAGTCATTCTTGCAAGGACATTATCATAACGTTTTGGCCCAGTAACAAACACAACTTGATAGCTTCGTTGATTAAATGTTTCTAAAGCATCAATAACTGCTAAATTAATAGCTGGCGCACCTTGAGACCCACCAAATATTAGCAAAGTCTGTTTGTCATCGCGCAAGCCAATCTGTTGCCATGAGAAATTTGACTTGAGTGAAGCAACTTGCTGTGCTCTTGGGTTTCCAACCACCGTTGCTTTTCCTTTGGAAAATTGTGATAACGCAACATCGAAAGCAACACCGATACGCGTCGCACCACGAGACAAAAATTTATTTGTAACACCAGCAACTGAATTTTGTTCATGAATGACCGTTGGAATATGTAATCGTTGGGCTGCATAAACAACTGCCCCACTGACGTATCCGCCAGTGCCAACGACGACATCCGGCTGAAACTCTTTAAGAATTTTTTTTGCCTCACGAACGGCTTTTAAAAACAGAGAAATCGTTTTAACATTATCTAAAGATAGTGACCGCTTGAAACCCTGAACAGTTAGGCGCTCAAATGCCATTCCTGTTGCAGGAACAATATTAGATTCAACACCTCGCTCTGATCCCACATACAAAAATTTTGTATCGGGTTCATGCTTTTGAATCACTTCAGCTAAAGCAAGCGCCGGATAAATATGACCACCTGTTCCACCACCAGATAAAATAATTTTCATAACGACTCCTTTCAAATTTTAAGTGCTTCTTTTAGTGCAGCGACAAACTTTTCACCGCGTTCTTCAAATGTCTTAAATTGATCCCAACTGGCATGAGCTGGTGATAGTAATACCACGTCGCCCGGACGTGCTAACTTCACTGCTTCTGGCGCCGCTGCCATAACATCCTTAACAGTAATGACTGTTTTATCGGCTTGGTTTGCCAAATCAACAATTTTTTGTTGCGTTTGTCCAACAGCGATTACGGTTTTCACATGTTTTAAATTAGGTACCATGCGTGACAAATCATCACCGCGGTCTAACCCACCACCAATCCATATTGTTGGTTGATCAAAGCTATTTAATGCTGTCTGTGTTGCCTCAATGTCGGTGGCTTTTGAATCATTATAGTACTTTACACCATTCACAGTAAATAAATACTGCAAACGATGTTCAACCCCTCCAAAAGTCTTCAACACATCTTTAATCGCGCGATCACTCACCCCAGCTAGTTTGGCAGCTGTTGCTGCTGCTAAAACATTTTCCAAATTGTGGGGTCCCACTAGCTTTATGTCAGTTACAGGCATTATTGCATCGCCGTTAATCAATAGTTGATCATCTTTAATTTCTGCCTGCAAACCACTTTGTTGACGAGAAAACGTTAGCACTTTCGCGTGCGTTTTAGCAGCAAAATTTGGGGTATCTGGGCCATCAGCATTTAAAATTAAATACTGATTTTTAGTTTGATGGCGTGTAATCTGAAATTTGGCAGCTACGTAATTATCTCTAGTTTTGTGATAATCCAAGTGATTAGAAAAAATATTGGTCACAACAGCAATATCTGGTCGAATATCTGGTATACCCATTAGTTGGAAACTGGACAATTCTAACAATAATGTATCTTTTTCAGTTAAATTAGCAACGACTTCACTGACCGGCGTGCCAATATTGCCGGCTGTCGTGACCGGCTGTTCATCCGACTTGAGCATATCACGAATCAAGGAAGTCGTTGTCGTTTTACCATTGGATCCTGTCACCGCAATTAATCGGCCATTGAATGTACTCAACGCCACGGCAACCTCTGTTAAAATTGGAATTTTCAAGACAAGCGCCTTTTGTACCAATGGCTGGTCGTAATTAATACCTGGATTTTTCACCAGATATTTGAAACTGTTATCAAGATGCACATCTTGAGCTTGCGATATAAAAGTAACTCTTTGAGATTGCAAAGTCAGAAAATCATCGTCTTCTTGAAAATCGCCGTCATTTGCAACAGTAACATCAGCACCAAGTGCTAATAAAAGCTTAGTCACTGCTTTGCCAGAACGTGCCCAACCATAAACCATAATTTTTTCATTTTTAAAATCCAGTGCCTGCATGATTTAACCTGATTTCTTTATTTATGTACACGGCTATCACCGTCTCAACTCATGTATAAAATCCCTACAATACTTACTAGGAGAGTTACAATCCAAAATAGTATATCAATTTGCCATTCACGCCAACCAAATTTTTCAAATGAGTGGTGAATTGGTGCCATTGGGAAGATTCGCTTGTGCCAAAAGTGATAACCTATGGTTTGAATAATGACCGATAACGTTTCGATTACAAAGACAATACCAAACCAAACTAGAGAAAATGGAATACCCAACAAGATTGTCTCAATTGCCAATCCAGCGCCTAAAGCTAGCGATCCTGTATCTCCCATGAAAATTTTGGCCTTAGGTTTGTTATAAATCAAGAAGCCAACCAATGCACCAATAATTGCGATATTAAAAATCACGATCGACTGACTATGCATTGCCATTGCAATCCATGTATAGGTGCCATAAACAATAATGCTAATACCAGTTAGTAACCCATCAAGCCCATCTGTTAAGTTAGTGGCATTTGACCACCCTACCAGCCAGAACCACATGAAAATGAAATAAAAACCACCCAAATAAATATGGCCAACAAACGGTACATTAAGTACAAACGGCACATTCATAAACCACATAACAATCATGACTACCAAAGCGCTAAGTGTTTGTGCTAACAATTTTGGCTTAAACCTAAAACCATCATCTGCATGTTTCAATATTTTCAGTGTGTCATCCACACCTCCAATAATGGCAAACGCCACAAATGCCAAAATCGGCATCAATTGTAACATGAAGCCATGCCACCCCTCACTTGCTACCCCACCAACAACGGCACTGATCACAGCAGCTAATACAAATAATACACCGCCCATACTTGGTGTCCCTGCTTTGGCCTGATGATCAGGACCCAGTTTACGGATTACTGCCTGCTCCTTAGAATGCCTCAAAAAGTTAATCAATGCTGGCATAAAAATAACTGTCACGATAAACGATCGTGCGAAAGTCCATAGATTTTCTGTCATTTCTCCCTGTTACTCCTTCTCTTTCAATACAATCGCTACTTGACTGCTTTTGACAACCAACTGATTAGCACCAACACTTTGACTCGTAATGTAGCCAGACCCTTTCCAAGTCAACGTGAAGCCAATTTGCTTCGCAAACGACTGTGCATCTGTTAAACTCCACCCTGTCATATCAGGCATATTCGTGGTACCCTGCGCTTTTAATATGACTAATTGATTGGTCAATGCTTTTTGTTCAGGTAACAGCGATTGCGATTTAATTTTTCCAGTTGTCCCAACAACAGCCACTCGGAAACCTGCTTTAGTTAATGTTGTTTTGGCAGCAGTGATTGATTGGCCCACAACATTAGGCACCGTCTGTTTCGTTGTCTTAGATTTTACAGCGCTACTGCTATTATTCAAAGCTTGAAGCATTAACGGCCTAAATACTTTGTTCATTGTGGTTTGAATTGTTGCATCTGGGAAAACTTTTGGTTGTTTAACAGCCATGTAAAAAATATATTTTGGATCTTTTTCCGGTGCTAATACAACGACTGAATGAATTGCATTTTTCAGACCATCTAGGTATTGACCTTTTTCTGCCACTTGAGCAGTTCCAGTTTTAGCAGCAATCTGATATCCAGCATCTCGCAAATCAAATTCCTTAGCAGTTCCAGTAGACTGATTTACAACATCAATCATATATTCACGAACTTTTTCAGCCGTACTTGCTTTAATTGGGTGGGCAACAGTTGTTGTTTTTCCTTCCTTGACAATTGCACCAGTCGCAGAGTTAACTACTTTATCGACAAAATAAGGTTTAATTTCCTTACCATTGTTGGCAATCGCTGAAAACGCCTGAATCAGTTGTAATGGTGTCACGTTGATGGCTTGACCATAAGCTGTATTGGCCTGTTCAATCGGATAAGTAAATGAAATAGAACCAGCTTCTTCACCATTGAGACCTGATTTAGTAGACTGTAAAAAACGGAACCGAGTCAAATACTTACGCCATGTTACCGCACCCAACTTTTGTTCAGTGCGGGCAAAAGCAACGTTAGACGATCGCCAAAATCCTTCCCGATAGGTCAACATACCAGCATCTTGGCCAAAAGCATCAACAACTTTCTTGCCATCAATTAAAAATGTTCCCGATTGATAGGTATCATTGGGTCGCCACTCTCCTGTATCAATAGCAGCCGACAACGTGATAGCTTTCATAGTTGAACCAGGCTCAAAGGCACCTTGATCAAGTAGGTTTTGCCAAGTTTCCGGATTCGAAGATTTGTCATTAGCATTAAAATTTGGCCTTTGTGTTGCTGCAACAATTCGCCCTGTTTTTGCTTCCATCAATACTGCAACTGCTGTTTTTGCCTCCGTATCTTTAATCAATGTATCCATACGGGTTTCTAATGTGTTTTGCAAACTGTCATCTAAAGTAAGATACACGTCATCCCCATTTTTTACGGTTCGACTATTTTTGTTATTCTCTTTTTGACCTTCGTAACTTTTAATACCATTTTTACCAGTTAATACCGAGTTTTCGGCGGCTTCAATTCCCATCATGCCAGTCATTGTTGACTGACCACTGACATTTTCACTATACTTAATGTTTCCAATCAGATGAGATGCCATTTGATCATTGGGGTAAACACGCGCTGCTTGTGATGTGAATTTTATGCCTGGAAGCTTCATAGCCAATATTTTCTTATGTTGTGCAATTGTCAGACTTTTACCAGCTGATCCAAACTCTACTTGAAATTGCTTAGCTTTCAATCGTTTGTAAATCGCTTTTTCTTTTAGGTTAATGACCGTGCTTAATTTCTGAGCTGTTTCACTCGCATCCGTCACATAATCTGGTTTGCCGTCAGCGTCTTTTTGATTTTTGTCCAAGACTGCGTAGACATTGTAAACCGTTGTGTTCTCGGCTAATACTTGTCCATTGGCGTCAAAAATTTTACCACGATTAGCAATAATGTTTTGTTTCCCCATAAAAGCTTCTCGTGTCGCTTTTGTTAGGTTATGCCCATCAACGGCTTTATTCCCTGCAATAACAAAAAAACGAATACCAAGCATTAAAATCACCACTGTTGTGCCACACAGCAACAACCCACCAAAAATTTTGGCATTCTTCGTGATTCTTTTATTTGGTATCCGTCTCACTTTATTTTTCATAATTATTGATTAATATTGCGTACACTATCATCTGACAGTGTCATGCCGTATTTTTTTGCAACCTTATCTAGATTTGATTTACTAGTGACATCTTGAATCTTAGTTTGTAAATCATCATTGTTTTGTTTCGTATTGCTTATTTTTGTTTCAATAGCCGTCGTACTATTAGTCGCTTTTGTAATTTGCATACTAGTAAAAACAGCACCAACCATCAATGACAAGACAACTGCAGCCACAAAGATAACTAGCCCACGTTCCTTTTTGGTCCAAACTGCTGCTTTATATTTAATTGCTTTGCGTTGGCGATAGCGTGGTTGCGTGAGTGGTGCTTGTTGTGCAGCAGCTGACGAGTATTCGTATGCATTTTGTGCCATAGCTTTTTCTCCAAAAATCTGATGATGTAACAATTAGTTTTAAAACTTAAATTAAGTTATTTGCGTCGAATACCGCGTAGTTTAGCTGATTCCGATCGATGATTAGTACTCATTTCGGCAGCACTTGGTAAAATAGGTTTTCTGGTCAGTGCGTCATACTCAGCTTCAAATTGTCCGGGTAATACAGGTAAACCGGCAGGTAATTCAGGTGCGCTAGTTTTTTCACGAAACATTTGCTTTACAAGACGATCTTCTAATGATTGAAATGTAATAACACTAATGCGACCGTTATGATCAATTAGGTCCAATGCCTGCGTTAAAGAGTCTTCTAATGCACCCAATTCATCATTAACCGCAATTCTTAACGCTTGAAATGTTCTTTTAGCAGGATGTCCTCCCTTACGGCGGGCAGGCGCTGGAATTGCTTCTTTAATGATGTCAACCAATTCAAACGTTGTGTTAATAGGGCCGTTTTCTCGATGTTGCTCTATCTTACGGGCAATTTGTTTTGGAAAACGGTCTTCACCGTAGCGACTCAACACTCTTAACAGCTCATTAAACGACCATTCATTGACAATTGTTTTAGCAGTCAAAGTTTGTCTTTGATCCATTCTCATGTCTAATTCAGCATCGTAGTTATAGCTAAAACCGCGTTGTCCATCATCAAATTGAACTGAACTGACACCCAAATCATAAACAATGCCATCAACATTCTGAATATTACGTGTTGCTAGCGCCGAAGTTAATGTCCTAAAATTTTGATGAATCAAAACTAATTTTCCTTGTGCAATGTCATCTGCATAGCGGGTCATATTGTATTGAATTGCTGTATCATCCTGATCAAAACTATACAGCTTGCCAGTTGTTAATTGCTTTAAAATCTCACCCGTGTGCCCGCCGCCTCCAAGCGTTGCGTCCACATAAATACCGTCAGGCTTGATATCTAATAATTCAATGGCCTCATGCAATAGCACCGTAACGTGTTCAAATGTCATTTCAGCTCACTTTCCTTCTGGCAACCTATTTGGTTACATTAAAAATCAAAATCAACTAACCCCTCAGCAATATCATCAAAGTTTTCGGCTGTCTCAGCTGTGTACGCAGCCCATGTATCAGCACTCCAAATTTCGAAAGAATCACCAACGCCAGTTACAATAACATCTTTTTCTAGTGATGCGTACTCTCGTAAGTTACTTGGTACAATAATTCGACCTTGCTTATCAAACTCAGCTTCTAATGCGCCGGCCATGACAAAACGTCTAAACGAGCGCGCGTCTTTTTTTCCAGTTGGTAATTGATTCAACTGATTTTCTAACTTTTCCCAAACGGATAATGGCATAGCCCGTAAAGACTTTTCCATCCATTTAGTAACAATAAATTTTTCGCCAAGTTGATTACGGAATTTTGCCGGAATAATTAGGCGTCCTTTCGTATCGAGCGTATGTGAATATTCGCCCATAAACATAGGACCACCTCCATTAAAATTCTATACTATTAATTTACCACATTCCACCACTTCTCTCCACCTTATTTTGAAATTTGTCATCAATCAGTAAATTTTCACGTAAAAAAAGCAGCACCATCAATGACAGTACTGCTTTTATAAAAGTGGGGGTCAGTGGTTAATAAAGCCCAAAATCATGACAACTATTATGACCGCAATGCCAAAAAGGCCACTCCATTGCCAATATCGATGCCAAAAATGGCGCCAATCCCAATTTTTTTGTAATAAGAACCAAGCTAAAATAGCCCCAAAAGCAAACCAGAAAAGCAAAATCCACTCGATATAGCTAACGCCTAGCGCATATCCCATCGTGTAATGTGCAATTACCCAGACAGGTAACGTAATAACGTCCAAAACATGCAAGCGTATTTTTTTCATCGCTGTCCACTGATTAGCACCTATTAATATCAAACAAAAAAGTAAGCCACCTAATGGCCAATACCACCATTGCATTTTTAATTACCTCGTGTTTTAACTCTAACTAATTTTATAAAAAATTTCAAATCTTTTGTGACTTATGATACACTAAATAAGAATAAATTAGAGGTGAAATCAATGGCAGATGACCAAAATAAACGACCGGTAAACGCAAAATTACAAGCAGAGATTGATGCACAACTCAATCAGCACCGCGTCCCTAAAATCGAAAAAAAATCACGCACGCGCATTGAAAAAATGATTTTAGTTATGTCGTGGTTAATGGTCATTTTAATGGTTGGATCAGTTGTATATGCAGCTGTAAGTGCATTAGGTTGGATGTAAAAAACATGAGTGATTTCTCACCCATGTTTTTTTCTACCAGAAGTCAAGTGTTTCAAGGCATTTAGCTTCTTTTTATGATGCTGCAATTGGTCATCAAGCACTACTAAAATAAACCGATGTCTTCACATTGGTTTTGCAAAATGTTAGGCTTATAAATGTACAATTCTAGCGCTTTGACGCTGTATC
>NZ_MOWQ01000008.1:0-53181 GCF_002095565.1 Leuconostoc sp. BM2
ATAGAGGACACACCTGTTCCCATACCGAACACAGAAGTTAAGCTCTATAGCGCCGAAAGTAGTTGGAGGATCGCTTCCTGCGAGGATAGGACGATGCGGTGCCGTACATAAGAAGAACGAGAGCAGTAGGAAGAAACGGAGAGGTGTCCGAGTCTGGCCGAAGGAGCACGGTTGGAAACCGTGTAAGCGTGGCGACGCGTTTCGAGGGTTCGAATCCCTTCCTCTCCATCATGGACGCTTAGCTCAGCTGGGAGAGCACCTGCCTTACAAGCAGGGGGTCACAGGTTCGATCCCTGTAGCGTCCATTGACTTCAGGGTCAAGAAAGAAACCGGCACGTCGGGATAAGCGATGCCGACTTAGCTCAGTTGGTAGAGCACCGCTCTTGTAAAGCGGGGGTCGAAGGTTCGAGTCCTTTAGTCGGCATGAATTATGCGGAAGTAGTTCAGTGGTAGAACATCACCTTGCCATGGTGGGGGTCGCGGGTTCGAATCCCGTCTTCCGCTTCTATGCCGGCGTGGCGGAATAGGCAGACGCACAGGACTTAAAATCCTGCGATAGAAATATCGTACCGGTTCGATCCCGGTCGCCGGCATATATGCACCTATAGCGCAATTGGATAGAGCGTCTGACTACGAATCAGGAGGTTGCAGGTTCGACTCCTGCTAGGTGCATAGAGGTTGAAGGAATTCAAACTCTTTTTTTAAGTATAAGAAGGGCGCAAGCTCAGGAAGACTTTTTCGGGATGTAGCTCAGCTTGGTAGAGCACCTGGTTTGGGACCAGGGGGTCGCAGGTTCGAATCCTGTCATCCCGATTGGTTAAGGGAACTTAGCCAAAGAGGATCGCGGTGTAGCTCAGCTGGCTAGAGCGTTCGGTTCATACCCGAGAGGTCGAGGGTTCGATTCCCCCCGCCGCGATAGGCTCGAAAGAGGACCATTAGCTCAGTTGGTTAGAGCAGACGGCTCATAACCGTCCGGTCGTTGGTTCGAGTCCAACATGGTCCATGCAGGACGAAGTAAAGATAATGGAGAATTACCCAAGTCTGGCTGAAGGGAACGGTCTTGAAAACCGTCAGGTCGGGAAACCGGCGCGTGGGTTCGAATCCCACATTCTCCTTAGGCATGAAGATGTCGCAATAAAATTATCGCGGGATGGAGCAGTCTGGTAGCTCGTCGGGCCCATAACCCGAAGGTCGTAGGTTCAAATCCTGCTCCCGCAATTGGTCGCATGGTCTAGCTGGTTAGGACGCCTGCCTGTCACGCAGGAGATCGCGGGTTCGAGCCCCGCTGTGACCGTTCATTGGGAACAATGAGATGGCTCTGTAGCTCAGTTGGTAGAGCAATGCATTGAAGCTGCATGTGTCGGCGGTTCGATTCCGTCCAGCGCCATAGGGAGGAGACTTCCGACAGGAACTACTTGCGAATGTAGTTCAATGGTAGAATTCCAGCCTTCCAAGCTGGCTATGCGGGTTCGATTCCCGTCATTCGCTTGATGTTAGAAGCGGCATCAAAATATGGGCCATTAGCTCAGTTGGTTAGAGCGCTGTGTTGATAACGCAGAGGTCCCAGGTTCGAGTCCTGGATGGCCCATGATTCAGGGGGAAGCAAGTGTTATGGTAACATAATGTTTGTTTCCTCTTTTTGTTTCCCCTTGTGTTTTAATTTGTAATAGGATAGAATGTTCTTAGTGATTATTATAAGTAGCGCATCAAAGAAAGTTATTGGTTGATGAGAAATAACAGCGTGAAACTCCATTAATCTTAGTTTGGCAGGTAATGCTGCCCGGTACCCTCGTTAAAGGTAATGAAGTGCTATAATTTAGGTTATAGAAATTGGGTGGTACCACGGAATCGCGTTTTTCGTCCCTTGTTTAACAACAAGACGAGAACGCTTTTTATTTTAAAAAATGAGGGAATATATTATGTTAGATATGCGTTATTTAAGAAAAAATAGTGAAGAAGCAAGTCAAAGACTTCTGGATAGAGGCGTTGAACCTGGCACGCTTGATCGATTGTTGGTATTAGATCAGGAACGACGTGATACCATTCAACGTGTTGAAAATTTGAAGGCGCAACGAAATGAAGTTTCTGACAAAATTGCCTATGCAAAACGTCAAAAAGAAGATGCTAGTGACGCGATTGCTCAAATGCAACAAGTTGGTAGTGATATAAAGGCGTTAGACGCCAAACAAGCAGAATTAGATGAGCAAGTCAATGAAATTGCGGCGCACTTGCCTAACTTGGCGGCTAGCGAAGTGCCTGTTGGACCAGACGAGTCTGCCAACGTTGAACAACGCAAATGGGCGCCTGAACATTATGATAATCGTCCTGAAGCACTTGTGAAAACAGATTGGGTGAAAGCTCACTACGATATTGGTGAAGCACTTGGAATTTTGGATTTTGAGCGTGGCGCAAAGGTTTCTGGCGCACGTTTCTTGTACTATGTTGGTGATGGTGCACGTTTAGAACGCGCTGTTTATAATTTTATGTTGGACGAGCATCGTAAAGAAGGCTACACTGAAATGATTACGCCGATTGTAGTCAATGATTCAGCAATGTTTGGAACCGGACAGTATCCAAAGTTTCAGGATGATGCGTATCGGGTAGCTGGACTCGATCAAACTTATATTCCAACAGCAGAAGTACCTTTGACAAATTATTACTCTGGAGAAACGATACCGGCAGAGGATTTGCCAATTAAATTAACGGCGTTGTCACCCTCATTCCGAAAGGAAGCGGGTTCTGCTGGAAAAGATACGCGTGGGTTAATTCGCTTACATCAATTTAATAAGGTTGAGATGGTTAAGTTTACTAAGCCTGAACAATCGTATGATGAGTTGGAAGCAATGACAGCAAACGCCGAAAACATTTTGCAAAAGTTAGCGCTACCTTATCACGTTATTTTACTTTCAACTGGGGATATGGGATTTTCTGCAGCAAAAACCTACGATGTTGAGGTTTGGATGCCACAACAAAATGTATACCGCGAAATTTCTTCAGTTTCAAATACAGAAGATTTTCAAGCGCGCCGTATGCATATCACTTACCGTGATGAAAATAACAAGTTACAGCTGGTCCATACTTTAAATGGTTCGGGACTTGCTGTGGGTAGAACTGTTGCTGCTATTTTAGAAAACTATCAAAATCCAGACGGCTCTGTCACGATTCCTGAAGTTTTGCGTCCCTACATGGGCGGACAAGAAAAGCTCGAAGCTAAAACTCATCATTAAAATTAAAAGAGTCTATTTTTTGGGCTCTTTTTTTGATATAATGGAACGTAGACTATTGTGCGCTAGACCACACAAATTTAGGTTTTAGAGGAGAAACGTGTCATTTTACTGAAGACACGCTAAATAACATGAATAATCCAATACGTAAATTAGTTGATAATTCAAAAAAACAACTCAAAAAATTAAACAACATTGCTGATCAGGTTGAAAGTTATGCTGATCAAATGTCAAAAATGTCTGATGAGGCCTTACAAGCTAAGACAGATGAATTTAAGGAAACCATCAACAAAGCAACAGATGGAATTAAAAATAAGGAAAAGCAGAATAAAGCGTTAGCAAAAGTACTGGATGAGATTTTACCTGAAGCATTTGCCGTTGCCAGAGAAGGCGCCAAACGTGTGTTGGGATTATATCCTTTCCGAGTACAAATTATGGGATCGGCTGTATTACATGATGGTAATTTGGCTGAAATGCGCACAGGTGAAGGAAAAACACTGACAGCGACGATGGCTGTGTATCTGAATGCTTTATCAGGACGCGGCGTTCACGTTGTCACTGTTAACGATTATTTATCAGCACGTGATGCGGAACAGATGGGACAACTCTACAATTGGCTTGGCCTATCCGTTGGTGTCAACGTTGGTGATGCGCCTGCTGAAGAAAAGCGTGCCGCCTATGACGCCGATATTACCTATTCGACGAACTTTAACATTGGATTTGATTATTTGCGTGATAACATGGTTCGTCGAGCGGAAGAGCGTGTGATGCAGCGTGGCTTGAACTTTGCATTGATTGATGAAGCTGATTCAATTTTGATTGATACGGCACGAACACCATTGATTATTTCTGGCCCAGGATCGGGCATTTCACAAATGTATGCTCGAGCAGATCGCTTTGTGAAAACTTTGCAACGTGATGAAGACTACAAGGTAGATGAAGAAGCTAAAGCAACCATGTTGACTAATGAAGGTATTCATAAGGGTGAAATTTTCTTCAACTTGGATAATTTGTATGATGCAAATGATACTGCTTTGACTCATCACATTGATCAGGCTTTACGGGCTAATTTCAACTATATCAACGACAAAGACTACGTTGTGCAGGATGGCGAAGTGAAGTTGATTGACCAATCAACAGGTCGTATCTCTGAGGGAACACGTTTGTCAGATGGTTTACATCAAGCAATCGAAGCCAAAGAAGGCGTTGAAATTCAAGAAGAGAACAAATCAATGGCACAAATTACGTATCAGAATTTGTTCCGTATGTATAAAAAATTGTCAGGTATGACAGGAACGGCTAAGACTGAAGAAGAAGAGTTACGTGAAATTTACAACATGGAAGTGATTACGATTCCGACTAATCGCCCAATCCAACGTGTGGATTACCCAGATCTACTTTATCCATCAGTTCGTGCCAAGTATAATGCTGTTGTAAAGCTTATTGTTGAACTCCATGAAAAGGGTCAACCTATCTTAATTGGTACAGGTTCAGTTGAAGCATCAGAATTGTTATCTAAAATTTTGATGGCGCAAAATGTGCCACATAATGTTTTGAACGCTAAAAACAATGCCAAAGAAGCCGAAATCATTGCTAATGCTGGTCAACGTGGCGCTGTGACTGTGGCGACTAACATGGCTGGTCGTGGTACTGACATCAAATTAGGGCCTGGTGTTGAAGAACTAGGTGGCCTAGCAGTTATTGCAACTGAACGTCATGAATCACGTCGAATTGATAACCAGTTACGTGGTCGTGCTGGTCGTCAAGGGGACCGCGGTTTCTCACAATTCTTCTTATCACTGGAAGATGACTTGATGATTCGCTTTGGAGCTGATCGTGTTCGTTTGTTGATGCAGCGACTTAATTTGGATGAAGAAGACACAGTGATTAAAAATCGTATGATTACGCGTTCCGTTGAATCAGCGCAAAAGCGTGTCGAAGGAAACAACTATGACACACGTAAAAACGTATTACAATATGATGATGTTGTGCGTGAGCAGCGTGAATTAGTCTATCATGAACGAGACATTGTGATTGATGAGAACGAATCGCTCGAATGGGTGTTGATGCCTATGGTCGACCGAACGATTAATCGAGTTGTTGATGCGCAAACAAAATCTAAAGATAATAAGACTTGGGATTTAGCTCAAATCGTTGCTTTTGTTGGCAATGCTTTAGGACACGAAGATGCAGTGACTGTTGAACAGTTGAAAGGTTTGTCTCGTGACGATATCAAAGCAAAACTATTGCGATTAGCTAAGGATAACTATAAAGAAAAACAAGCCCAACTTTATGATCCCGCGCAAATGCTAGAATTTGAAAAAGTGGTTATGTTGAGAGCGGTCGATCAACATTGGACTGATCATATCGATTCATTAGATCGCCTACGCCAAGGTGTTGGTTTGCGAGGTTATGGTCAATTAAATCCTTTGATTGAGTACCAAAATGAAGCCTATGCTAATTTCAATAAAATGATCGCTGACGTCGAATATGATGCCACGCGCACCTTCATGAAAGCTGAAATTCGTCAGAATTTACGTGCTTAATAGACAAATAAAAGCGAACTTTGTTCGTTTTTATTTTGAAAGGAAATAATATGGAAATTATTGATGCCAAACATGCGATTGCTGATATGCAAGAAAATATCACGCGTTTTCGGAATAGTCTTGATTTGGAGGCATTAACTGAAGAAATTGCAGACTACGAAAACCGTATGACTGAGCCAGGCTTTTGGGATGACAATGATAAAGCGCAAAAAGTCATTGAAGAAAATAATGTTTTGAAAAATCGGCGTGATTCTTTCTTGAATTTGACTAGTCAAGTTGAGGATTTGGAAGTTTTGACAGAAATGTTAGCTGAAGATCCCGAAGATACAGATTTGGAAAATGAACTTTCTGAAGGTATTGCGAAAGCACAGCAAGACATTGATGCTTACAACTTGGAACAATTATTGACAGAGCCTTATGATGCTAATAACGCCGTTTTGGAAATTCATCCGGGATCTGGTGGAACAGAATCAACTGACTGGGGTGCTAATTTGTACCGTATGTATACTCGTTGGGCGCAACAACATAATTTTCAAGTGGAAACGCTTGATTACCATGCGGGTGACGAAGCTGGTATTGATAGCGCTACGATAAAAGTGACAGGACACAATGCATATGGCTTTTTACGCAGTGAAAAAGGTGTACATCGATTTGTTAGAATTTCACCTTTTGATAGTGCTGGACGGCGGCATACGAGCTTCGTATCGGTTGATGTGATGCCAGAATTGGATGATTCAATTGAAGTGGAAGTGCGTGATGATGATGTCAAAATGGATGTGTTCCGTTCGGGTGGTGCTGGTGGTCAAAACGTCAACAAGGTCTCCACTGGTGTGCGTTTGACACACGAACCAACAGGTATTGTTGTCTCATCAACAGTTGAACGGACACAATATGGTAACCGCGATTATGCCATGCGATTATTAAAAAGTAAACTTTATCAGTTAGAGCTTGAGAAAAAAGAAGCCGAGCGAGCAGCGCTTACTGGTGAAAAAATGGAAAATGGCTGGGGATCACAAATACGTTCTTACGTTTTGCACCCCTATCAAATGGTTAAAGATCATCGGACTAACTACGAAACTAATCAGCCACAAGCGGTTCTTGACGGTGACTTGGATTCTTTTATCAACGCCTATTTGCAGTGGCAATTATCACTAAAAAATCCAAATTAATGAAGTCGAAACGGTCGTTTCGGCTTTTTGAATTTTGAATTGCGATTAAATGACGCTGATACAAACAAATGATTTCCTAATAACATCTAATTGGGTTATAATATAAGTCAATATTATACAAACACAGCCGAATTTTAAGGAGGCATACATGGATAATAACTATACACCAAGTGCTCAAAACGTTCTGGCTTTGGCACAAGAACAGGCAAAATATTTTAAACATCAAGCAGTTGGCACGGAACACTTATTGTTAGCTTTGGCCATCGAACAAGAGGGTATTGCCAGCAAAATTTTGACGCAGTTTAACGTCACGGATGATGATATCCGTGAAGAAATTGAACACTTTACTGGCTATGGTATGTCAAGCCGCTATGAAAAGGGCGTTTATTTACCATATTCACCAAAAGCAGCTGATATTTTACGACAAGCTGGTGAAGAATCTCGTGCTTTGGCACAACCCAAAGTAGGAACTGAACATATTTTATTAGCGCTGCTGCAAGATGAAAGTATCTTGTCTTCACGAATTTTGTTGGCATTAGATGCTAATTTGCAAGATTTGCGTCGGGCAATCTTGCGGAAGCTGGGTGTCACAGACATTCGTAAACAAATGAAACAACGTGAGAAGCAGCAAGCAGCAGCCGGAACACCGACTTTAGATGGCTTGGCGCGTGACTTGACGCAGATGGCACGTGATGAAAAAATGGACCCAGTTATTGGACGATCTAAAGAAGTTCGCCGTGTTGTGCAAATTTTATCTCGTCGTACTAAAAATAATCCTGTGCTGATTGGTGAACCGGGTGTTGGAAAGACAGCAATTGCAGAAGGATTGGCTCAGAAAATTGTCGCGGGTGAAGTACCAGAAAATTTGTCACATAAGCGTTTAATGGCGCTTGATATGGGGTCATTAGTTGCTGGTACTAAATATCGTGGCGAGTTCGAAGATCGTTTGAAAAAAATAATCGAAGAAATCTATCAAGATGGCGAAGTTATCCTATTCATTGATGAGTTGCATACTTTAATTGGTGCTGGTGGTGCTGAAGGCGCTATTGATGCGTCAAATATTTTGAAACCAGCTTTAGCTCGTGGTGAATTACAGACATTGGGCGCAACCACCTTTGATGAGTATCAAAAGTACATCGAATCTGACGCGGCATTAGAACGACGTTTTGCTTCAGTGACTGTTGACGAACCAACGCAAGAAGATGCAATTGCTATATTGAATGGCATCCGACCTAAATTTGAAGAACATCACCAAGTACAAATTGATGATGAAGCGATAAATGCGGCTGTGAAGCTATCATCGCGGTACATCAGTGACCGTTTTTTGCCTGATAAAGCAATTGATTTAATTGATGAAGCGGGCGCAAAAGTTCGCATTGAAGCAACAGAAAATAGTGGTACGAATGACAAAGTAGTAACTCGTCTTAAGCAAATTGAGATAGACAAAGATGCTGCTATTGAAGCTTTAAATTTTGAAGAAGCAGCGCAACTGCGTACCGAAGAAATGAAGCTCAAGAAAAAATTAGCTAAGAAAGAGGCGAGAATACAAGCAGCAGTGGCTAATGGCGAACGCTCGCAATATGATTTACATGTGACAACACAAGACATCGCTGAAGTTATTTCTCAACAAACAGGGGTGCCGTTGACACAGTTAGAAAAAAACGATCAGCAGCGTTTAGTCAATTTAGAAAAAGTTCTAGGACGGCGAGTTGTTGGCCAACAGGCTGCAGTTTCCGCAGTTGCACGTGCTATTCGACGTGCACGTTCTGGATTGAAAGATCCTACGCGCCCCATTGGGACCTTTATGTTTTTGGGACCAACTGGTGTTGGAAAAACGGAGTTGGCTAAAGCGCTGGCAGAAGCTATTTTTGGTAGTGAAGATAATCTCATTCGTATCGATATGTCCGAATATCAAGAACGCTGGTCAGCTAGTCGATTAATCGGTTCTGCACCTGGGTATGTTGGTTATGATGAAGGTGGACAATTGACTGAAAAAGTACGCAATCACCCTTATTCAGTTGTTTTGCTAGACGAGGCTGAAAAAGCCCATCAGGACATCTTTAATTTGATGTTGCAAGTCTTTGATGACGGCTATCTGACTGACTCTAAAGGTCGTAAAGTTGATTTTCGCAACACAATCATTATTATGACTTCTAATTTAGGTGCCACACGTCTTCGCGATGAAAAATCAGTTGGTTTTGGTGCTGTTGATTTGAAAAATGATCATGAAGCTGTTGCAGCTAAAATTAGAGAAACACTGAAAGAGACTTTCAGGCCAGAATTCATCAACCGTTTAGATGAGGCAATTGTCTTTGAGAGTTTGACCAAACAAGAGTTACATGAAATTGTAAAATTGATGAGTCGTTCAGTACTACAACGTGTTGCTGAACAAGGTATTACAATTAAGATGACGCCCGCCGCCATTGACGTTGTTGCCAGTGCTGGTTTTGATCCTGAATATGGTGCCCGCCCAATTCGACGTGCACTTCAGACAAGTGTTGAAGATGCACTTAGTGAAGAGTTATTACGTGGTAATATTACCACTGAAGATGCCGTTACAATTGGCGCAAAGAATGGCAGCATTAAAATTACAACGAAACCACTTAAAACAACGTCGCCAGCAACTTAATAGCTTAAACACTTGAAGATAATTCAAGTGTTTTTTTATATCAAGACACCAATTAGTAGCCAACCAACGGTTAGAAAAGGCACAAATGGTAAACGTTTTTGTGATGATAATGCTAAAAAAAGTGTGGCTAAACAACAGCCTAACAACAAGCCTAGTACAAAAACATAGGTTGTTGTTGAAAAAATGAGTGTCAATAAAACTGGAATATCACCGGATCCTAAAGCGCGTCGTATATAAACCAAATAATAAGCTATCAAGCCAATTAATAAAGCTAGAAAAATGTGCGATTGATCATGGTGTTGGTGGATTGCGTACAATAACAGCGGAATAATCAAGTAGCTATGGATGGTCTGCGACTCGCAGTCTTCAAGTGATAAAAACAGTAGTACTACTGCCATTAGCCATTGAAGGGTCGAGGAATACCAAAGCATGGTGCCAAACAGTGTGCACGTCAATTCTAATGCAGGATAGCGCCAACCAAAACGTTTGTGACAATAGCGAGATTTTGCAAACGTGAAAACTGCCGAAAAAAACGGCACGAGATCGTACCACTTTAATAAATGATGACACATCAGGCAAAACGATCTGGGATGTAGTAATGAAATATTATGTTGGATGCGATCATTGGCACACATAACTGACGAAACAATGATGCTATTAAAAATCAATATCAATATATTTTCCATGTGGAATAGTACGAAAAAACAAATACTTATTCACAAAATGTAAATACCCACTTGACTTTATCGCTCAATCTGGTATTATATTGAACGTGCTTTTAAGTAATCTGTTCTGTGACATTGTCACACTGTGCTGAACGGCGCTGTAAAGGTAACTGTCAGCAGATTTCCGGTGAGCATTTTTGTTTGAAAACAGAAATGAAACACCTGGAACTGTGAAACTAATGAAAAATTTAAGGAGCTGTAGCATGCCTACAATTAACCAATTGGTTCGTAAGCCACGTAAGTCAAAGGTTTCTAAGTCAAAATCACCTGCTTTGAACTTTGGCTACAATTCAATGAAGAAAAAAGCAACTAACAATGCTGCCCCACAAAAGCGTGGTGTCGCAACACGTGTTGGTACAATGACACCAAAGAAGCCTAACTCAGCTTTGCGTAAGTACGCCCGTGTGCGTCTTTCAAACTTGTATGAAGTAACAGCATATATTCCAGGTATTGGTCATAACTTGCAAGAACACTCGGTTGTTTTGATTCGTGGTGGTCGTGTTAAGGATTTGCCTGGTGTACGTTACCACATTATCCGTGGTGCTTTGGATACTGCGGGTGTTGATGGTCGTATGACATCACGTTCAAAGTATGGTACAAAGGCACCAAAGAAGTAAGAAGGAGACTGACTAATGCCACGTAAAGGTTATACTAAGCGTCAGGAAGTTTTGCCTGACCCAATTTACAATTCAAAACTCGTTTCACGTTTGATCAACAAGTTGATGCTTGATGGTAAGCGTGGTACAGCTTCAACAATCTTGTATGATGCTTTTGATCGTATCAAGGAAGCAACTGGCAATGAACCATTGGAAGTTTTCGAACAAGCCATGGAAAACATTATGCCAGTATTGGAAGTTAAAGCTCGCCGTGTTGGTGGTTCTAACTACCAGGTGCCAATCGAAGTTCGTCCAGATCGTCGTACGACTTTGGGACTTCGTTGGTTGGTTAACTACTCACGTTTGCGTAATGAACACACAATGGATGAGCGTTTAGCCAAAGAAATTATGGATGCTGCCAATGACACTGGTGCATCTGTTAAGAAGCGCGAAGATACGCACAAGATGGCTGAAGCCAACCGTGCGTTTGCACACTATCGTTGGTAATCTGTTGATGACAAGAATTTAATTATTCTTGCGCGTCAAATAGTGTACAATTGTCATAGATGGTGTTTGTCAAAACAAGCACCATCAAAAAGCGAACACAATGATGTGTCGCTTTTTGTTGCATATATAACTAAACCAGGAGATAACTCACAATGGCAAAACGTGAATACCCACTAGAGCGTACACGTAACATCGGAATCATGGCCCACATTGATGCGGGTAAGACAACGACTACTGAACGTATCTTGTACTATACAGGTAAAATTCACAAAATTGGTGAAACACATGATGGTGCTTCACAAATGGATTTCATGGAACAAGAAAAGGAACGTGGTATCACGATCCAATCAGCTGCTACAACAGCTGTTTGGCACGGTTTCTTTGATCAATTTGAAAAAACACCTTATCGTGTTAACATCATTGATACACCTGGACACGTGGACTTCACAATCGAAGTTGAACGTGCTTTGCGTGTTCTTGATGGTGCCGTAGCCGTACTTGATGGTGCAGCTGGGGTTGAACCACAAACAGAAACAGTTTGGCGTCAGGCAACAACTTATGATGTGCCACGTATCGTCTTTGTTAACAAGATGGACAAAATGGGTGCTGATTTCCAAATGTCAGTTGACTCAATGCACGAACGTTTGCAAGTTAATGCTGAAGCAATTCAATGGCCAATCGGTGCTGAGGATGACTTCGAAGCTGTTATTGACTTGATTACACAAGAAGCTTATTACCCTGTTGATGAACTTGGTGAAAAGTGGGAACCACGTGATATTCCAGCTGATTTGAAAGATTTGGCAGAAGAAAAGCGCAACACATTGATTGAAGCTGTTGCTGATGTCGATGATGATTTGATGGAAAAGTATCTTGAAGGTGAAGATATTTCTGTTGAAGAATTAAAGGCAGCGATTCGTCGTGCTACATTAGCACTTCAATTCTACCCAATTCTTGCGGGTTCAGCTTATAAAGATAAGGGTGTTCAAATGATGTTGGATGCCGTTGTTGATTATTTGCCAGGACCTTTGGATGTTAAGCCATATATTGCTAAAGATCCAAAGACAGACGAAGAAGTTGATTTGATTGCTGATGATTCAAAGCCTTTCGCTGCTTTGGCATTCAAAATCATGACAGATCCATTCGTTGGTCGTTTGACATTTATGCGTGTTTATACTGGTACTTTGCAATCAGGTTCATATGTACAAAATACTTCCTCTGATACACGTGAACGTGTTGGTCGTTTGCTACAAATGCACGCTACTTCACGCACTGAAATTGAAGAAGTATTCTCTGGTGATATTGCTGCGGCTATTGGTTTGAAGAACACGACAACTGGTGATTCTTTGACAGCTGTTGACCATCAACTGATTCTGGAATCAATGGAGTTCCCAGAACCAGTTATCGAATTGGCTATTGAACCAAAGACAAAGGCTGATCAAGACAAATTGTCAAATGCCATTCAAAAATTGGCTGAAGAAGATCCTTCATTCCGTGCTACAACTAACCCTGAAACTGGTCAAACATTGATTGCTGGTATGGGTGAATTGCAATTGGATATCATGGTTGATCGTATGCGCCGTGAATTCAATGTTGAAGCCACTGTTGGTGCACCACAAGTTGCTTATCGTGAAGCCTTTACTAAGACAGTGCAAGCACGTGGTTACTTCAAACGTCAATCTGGTGGTAAAGGTCAGTATGGTGATGTTTGGATTGAATTCTCACCAAACGAAGAAGGGGCTGGATTCGAATTCGAAGATGCCATCGTTGGTGGTGTTGTGCCTCGTGAATATATTCCATCAGTTGAAGCTGGTTTGAAGGACGCATTGAATGCTGGTCCTTTGGCTGGATTCCCATTAGTTGATTTGAAAGCTAAGTTGTATGATGGTTCATATCACGATGTCGATTCAAGTGAAGCTGCCTTTAAGATTGCTGCTTCATTGGCTTTGCGTGAAGCTGCTAAGACAGCCGGCGCGGTTATTTTGGAACCAATTATGGCTGTTGATATTGTTGCACCTGAAGATAACCTTGGTGATGTTATGGGACACGTCTCAGCACGCCGTGGTATGATTGAAGGTCAAGAGTCACGTGGTCCTGTTTTGGCAGTTAAGGCTAAGGTGCCTTTGTCAGAAATGTTTGGTTATGCAACTACTTTGCGTTCAGCAACGCAAGGCCGTGGTACATTCCAAATGGTTTTCGATCACTACGAAGCTGTTCCTAAGAACATTCAAGAAGAAATTATCAAGACTCACGGTCAAGAAAATTAATCTTTAACTGACTGATGGTTCAGTATAAACGGCGTCGCTCAACGGAGTGACGCTGTTTTGTTATTATTAGGTAAATTGACATGAAAAATCACAGTAAGTTTTTAATTCCAGGTATTATTGTTGTCGGGATGATTTTGAGATTACCATTCACGGCTATACCACCAATTTTGAGTAGTATTTCCAAATCAGAAGGTGTACCTGTTGGCCAATTGGGCATGCTAACAACTATTCCATTGATAGCATTTGCGCTATTTTCTTCCACGGCTCCAAAAGTAGCACAGAAGATTGGTTTAGAAAGAGCATTTGCGTTGATGTTAATGCTGCTGATTATTGGTTCGGGGATTCGAGTCATCAATGCAACTTTTCTCTATATTGGAACAATGCTAATTGGTATTGGTGTTGCCCACATGAATGTGTTGCTGCCCAGCGTTATTCGAACGTATTTTCCGATGAAAGTCGGTCCGATGACGTCTGTTTTTACATTTAGCATGATGTTAGCAACGGCCGTTGGGGCAAGTTTAGCAGCGCCAATAACAGCATTAACTAGTTGGCAAATTTTCGTAGGACTGCTAACAATCTTGCTAATTGGCGCTTTACTGGATTGGTTGCCTAATGAGCGATTTGCGGCAAAAAGGCAAGCTACTCAAATAACGAGTCCTCACCAGAAAACGGTCCGATTCAATGTTTGGAAAAACCGTAATGCTTGGTTATTATTGTTTTTTGGTGGTATGCAATCTGCAATGTTCTATGTTTTGATGGCATGGGGGCCGACAATGGCAATTCAAACCGGATTAACGCCGGCCACCGCTGGTTTATTTTCTGGTCTTAACTCGTTAATTGGTTTACCATTTGCGTTAACAGTACCTTCAATTGTTGTTAGGTTGAACAAACATCAAAAACAATGGCTGGTTGCTAGTTTTTCAATTTTAGGTACAATTGGCTACCTTCTGCTACTAA
This sequence comes from Leuconostoc sp. BM2, assembly GCF_002095565.1. Taxonomy (NCBI): domain Bacteria; kingdom Bacillati; phylum Bacillota; class Bacilli; order Lactobacillales; family Lactobacillaceae; genus Leuconostoc; species Leuconostoc sp. BM2. Next base: position 14,618 of record NZ_MOWQ01000008.1, read on the forward strand.
ATCCACAAGGCACATTTGCCTACTGGTTACTGGTCAATTTATTTATTGGTGTCGGCACATCGGTGTTGTTTCCGTATTTGATGACCACATTCACGCTTAAAACCAGCACGCCGGGGCAAACAGCGCAATTGTCGGGTATGTCGCAAAGTGGTGGTTATTTGATTGCGGCAATTGGTCCAGCTATGTTTGGTTACGCATATGGTTGGTGGCATTCTTGGACACCGCAAATTATCGTTATTATTATTTTGTTCATCTTAATGACACTAGCTATTGTTGTTGTTGAAAATCATGAAAAAATCGTTGAGGCATAGTAGTCACTGAGGCTAAATGGCAGAATATGATTTTCTTTTTATGTCTTAAAAATTAGTGTAAAATTGAAATTATCGAAAAGAGTTGAGGTTGAGAATTTGGCAGAGCAAACACCAATTATTGAATTTAAGTCTGTAAGCTTAGCTTATGGTGACACAGAGATTTTGAAGGGCATCGACTTGTCTTTAGAACAAGGTAAATTTTATACCTTGTTGGGGCCATCGGGATCTGGTAAAACAACGATATTAAACTTGATTTCTGGTCAATTGGCGGCAACTTCAGGTGATATTTTATTTGAAAACAAGCGTATCAATGATGTACCAGTGGAAAAACGAACTGTTAACACTGTTTTCCAAGACTATGCTTTGTTTCCTAATATGAATGTTTTTGAAAACGTGGCTTTTGGGCCTTCTATAAAGAAAATGTCAAAGACCGATATTGAACGACAAGTTCATGACATGCTGAAGTTGGTTAAACTTGATCAATATGCTGATCGTGATATTAGTGAGCTGTCAGGTGGGCAACGGCAGCGTGTGGCGATTGCGCGCGCTTTGGCTAATGATCCAAAAGTTTTGTTACTTGATGAACCATTGTCTGCATTGGATTACAAGTTGCGCAAAGACATGCAGTATGAGTTACGTGAAATTCAGCAAAGACTTGGTATTACATTTGTTTTTGTGACGCATGATCAAGAAGAAGCGTTGGCCATGTCTGATTGGATTTTTGTGATGAATGATGGTGTCATACAACAAAATGGGACACCTGAAGATATCTACGATGAACCGATTAACCATTTTGTTGCGGACTTTATTGGTGAAAGTAACATTGTTGATGGCATTATGAAGACGGATTACGTTGTTCATTTTGTTGGCAAAGATTTTGAAAATGTGGATGCTGGTATGCGACCTAATGAACGAGTTGAGGTTGTCTTACGGCCTGAAGATTTGGATTTAACTACCATTGAAAATGGTAAGTTAATTGTGACCATTGATGACCAATCATTCCGTGGTGATTATTATGAAATTACAGCAATTGATGATGATGGTAATGAGTGGCAAGTTCAAGCAACGAACTCGGCTCAAGTTGGAGAACGAGTTGGCTTGACATTTGATCCAGAAGATATTCATATTATGCGTTTTAACGAGTCGGAAGATGATTTTGACGCGCGTTTGGAAAGTTATGAGGATGATGATGAAGAGTAAACAACAACGTCAGTTATTTTATCTCGTACCTTATGGCGCGTGGCTACTGCTATTTGTTATTGCCCCACTTTTTTTATTGCTATTTCAATCATTAACTAGTGCGAATGGTGGTTTAACTTTACATAACTATGCTGTTTATTTTGGTAGTGGCACATACCTTCGCATGACGTTCAATTCAGTTTGGTTTGCTTTTTTGATTACACTAATTACATTGGTAATTAGTTATCCGATGGCTTACCTACTCAATCAGCTCAAGCGAAAACAATTTTGGTTGCTATTAGTAATCCTGCCAACGTGGATTAATTTGCTGTTAAAGACCTATGCGTTTATTGGTCTCTTGTCAAAAACCGGTACGGTTAATAATTTCATGAGCTTCTTTGGCATTGCCCCACAGCAACTGTTGTTTTCTGATTGGAGCTTTTTGTTAGTTGCTGCCTACATTGAAATTCCGTTTATGATTCTGCCAATTTTTAATTCGTTGGCAGAAATTGACCCAAAACTGGAGCAAGCTAGTCGTGATTTGGGTGCCAATAAATGGCAAACATTACGACGAGTCATTTTGCCATTATCAATGCCGGGGGTTAAGGCGGGCATTCAAGCTGTTTTCATTCCAAGTTTGTCATTGTTTATGATTACACGTTTGATAGGCGGTAATCGTGTGATTACGTTAGGTACAGCAATCGAGGAACATTTTTTAGTAACCCAAAACTGGCAACTTGGATCGACGATTGGTGTGATTTTAATTGTAGCGATGGTTGTGACGATGATTTTGACGCGTGATCGTGTCAAAAAAAATACGAGAAAGTGAGTAATATAAATGAAAAAAGCTTTTAAATGGTCAAATTTATATTTGTGGTTTGTTTTCATTTTGCTGTACTTACCAATTTTTTTCTTGATTATTTATTCATTTAATGCAGGTGATGTGATGCAAGGATGGGACGGATTTTCCTTGAAGCATTACGTTGAGTTGTTCGCAGATACGCGCATTATCGAGATAGTGGTTAATACTTTTTTAATCGCACTATTGTCTTCGCTTTTGGCTAGTATTTTGGGAACGGCTGGTGCGTTGTATATTTATGATCAGCGCAATCGGTTGATTAAAAATATTTTCTTATCATTAAACAATATTTTGTTGGTATCACCTGATGTTATTATTGGCGCTTCGTTTTTGATATTGTTTACAGTTGTCGGTTTTTCATTAGGATTTGCGTCAGTACTCCTGTCGCATATTGCTTTTAGTATTCCGATTGTTGTGTTGATGGTTTTGCCGAGACTCCAAGAAATGAATCAATCCTTAGTTGCTGCTGCTAAAGATTTAGGCGCTAATAACTGGCAAATGTTATCGCGCGTGATTTTACCCGTTATATCACCAGGTATTTTGGCTGGATTTTTTATGGCATTTACGTATTCTTTGGATGATTTTGCGGTGACATTTTTCGTAACTGGTAATGGGTTTTCGACGTTATCTGTTGAAATATATTCTCGGGCCCGTCAGGGGGTTAGCTTGGAAATTAATGCCTTGTCGGCAATGATGTTTATTGTATCGCTCGTACTTGTCTTACTATATTACGTTATTTCAACGCGCTCATCTAAAAATAAAAAACGTGGTACGCGACTGGTAACACCGGCTACGGAGGGTTTATAGCATGAAAAAGTTATTGAGTAGTGTCGTTGCCATTTTAATTGTTGTTGCTGTTTTGTTCGGTGCACAGCGTTATTTGGCTGCCAAAACTGGTAGTGGTGAGGGCGGTTCTAAAGTTTTGAATCTGTATAACTGGGGAGATTATATTGATCCAGCTCTACTTAAAAAGTTTACTAAAGAGACAGGTTACAAAGTCAGTTACGAAACTTTTGATTCCAATGAAGCCATGTTTACGAAGGTTAAACAGGGTGGGACATCCTATGATTTAGCTGTGCCGTCGGAATATATGATTGAGAAAATGAAGGCTGCAAATTTATTGTTGCCACTGGATCATCGGACATTGACAGAATTAAAAAATTACGACAGTCGATTCCTGAACCAATCTTTTGATAGACACAACAAATACTCTGTCCCATACTTTTGGGGAACTTTAGGTATTATCTACAATGATAAATACGTAAAGGCCAGTGATGTCCAACATTGGGATGATTTATGGTCGTCAAAGTTTAAAAATCAAGTCATGTTAATTGACTCGGCACGTGATGTATTAGGTTTTACATTGATTACACAAGGGAAGTCTGTAAATGATAAGTCAACAGCTGATTTGGCGGCAGCTCAAGGCAAACTAACAACTTTGATGCCAAATGTTAAAGCCATTATTGCTGACGAAATCAAAATGTATATGGCACAAGACGAAGCGTCAATTGCCGTAACATATTCTGGAGAGGCGTCCGAAGCAATGGTAAACAATAAACACTTGCATTATGTTGTGCCGAGCGAGGGTTCAAATCTTTGGTTTGATAATATTGTTATGCCCAAAACTGCTAAACATAAAGCGGCTGCCTATGCTTTCTTAAATTTCATTAGTGAGCCAAAAAACGCGGCCCAAAATGCCGAATATATTGGTTATGCAACGCCAAACAAAAAGGCATTAGCACTATTACCTAAGAGTATTCGTGAGGACAAACAGTTTTATCCAGACGCCAAAACTGTGAGTCACTTGCAAGTATATTCAGACTTAGGACAAAAATGGACAGAAAAATATAATGATGCCTTTTTGGAATTTAAAATGACACAAAGATGAGTAAAAAGAATTGTTGAAAATATCGCACAAAACCCTTGCAATGCAGGGGTTTTTCTGTTATTATATTTAAGTACGCTTTTGGAACAGTAGTCATATAAACCTGACGAAAGCCTGGTGTATCAATGTTTAGCGATGATGATTAAGGTTGCGACACGCGCGGCCGCGTTGCCATGGGCGCGCAAAACACAAGCAGTGTTGTCGGTTTTTAATCGGAGTTAGCTGATTTACAAAATCAACGAGGAGGCACGAAATAATGGCACAAAAGAAGATCCGTATCCGTTTGAAGGCATACGAACACCGCATCTTAGACCAATCAGCAGAAAAAATTGTTGAGACAGCTAAGCGTACGGGCGCAGAAATTGCTGGTCCTATCCCATTGCCAACTGAACGTACATTGTATACAATTCTACGTTCACCACATAAGCACAAGGATAGCCGTGAGCAATTTGAAATGCGCACGCACAAGCGTTTGATCGACATTGTGAACCCTACTGACAAGACAGTCGACGCATTGCGTAAGCTTGAATTGCCATCAGGTGTTGCGATCGAAATCAAGTTGTAATCTTAAACGGATATAACTTCGCGTCTCAACTTAGAGACAAAAAATAAGTCAAGCAAAATAATTAAGGAGATTAGTCATGACTAAAGGTATCTTAGGCCGCAAAGTCGGTATGACTCAGGTTTTCACAGAATCTGGCGAATTGATCGCAGTTACCGTAGTTGAAGCAACACCAAACGTCGTTTTGCAAGTAAAAAATGCAGAAACAGACGGTTATAGTGCTATTCAACTCGGTTACCAAGACAAACGTGCAGTTTTGTCAAACAAACCTGAACAAGGTCACGCTTCAAAAGCAAACACGACCCCTAAGCGCTACGTTCGTGAAGTCCGCGACGCGGAAGGCGAATTTAACGCAGGGGATGAAATCAAAGTGGATACATTCCAAGCAGGGGAATACGTCGACGTAACGGGCATCACAAAAGGGCATGGCTTCCAAGGCTCAATTAAGCGTCTTGGTCAGTCTCGTGGACCTATGGCCCACGGCTCACGTTATCACCGCCGTCCTGGTTCAATGGGTGCGATTATTAACCGCGTCTTCAAGGGTAAGCTCTTGCCAGGTCGTATGGGTAACAACAAGCGCACAATGCAAAATGTTGCTATTGTACACGTTGATGTTGAAAATAACCTCTTGCTATTGAAGGGAAATGTTCCCGGCGCCAACAAGTCACTTTTGACAATCAAATCAACTGTTAAAGTTAATGCAAAGCATCCTGAAATCAAAATAGCTGGTGTATCTGCACCTGTCGCTGATTCAGAAGAAGCTTAATCTAAACTATATAGAAAGGAGAACAATCAATCATGACTAAAGTTGCTGTATTAAAGCAAGATGGTAGTCAAGCTGCTGAAATTGAATTGAATGATGCAGTTTTCGCCATCGAACCTAACAACGCCGTTATTACAGATGCAGTATTGATGCAACGTGCATCATTACGTCAGGGTACACATGCTGTCAAGAACCGCTCTGCTGTTTCTGGTGGTGGTCGTAAGCCTTGGAAGCAAAAGGGTACTGGTCGTGCACGTGCTGGTTCAATTCGTGAACCTCAGTTCCGTGGCGGTGGTATTGTTTTTGGTCCTACACCTCGTTCATACGCTTACCGTATCAACCGTAAAGCCTATCAATTGGCTTTGAAGTCAGTATTATCACAAAAAGTTGCTGATAATAAGTTGGTTGTTGTTGATGCTTTGTCATTTGAAGCACCAAAGACGCAAGACTTTAAAAAGGTTTTGGCTAACTTGTCAGCTGACACAAAGACATTAGTAGTTGTTGATGAAGACAATGAAAACGCGATCTTGTCAGCACGTAACTTGGCTAATGTTCAAGTTATGACAACAAAGGGTATCAACGTACTTGACGTTGTTAATGCAGATAAGCTGGTGATTGTTCAATCATCAATCGAAGAAATCCAAGGAGGTCTTGCCTAATGGATGCACGCGATATTATCCGTCGCCCTATCATCACCGAAGCTTCAATGGCGCAAACAGAACGTAAGCGTTATGTCTTCGAAGTAGATACTCGCGCAAAAAAGCCTGAAATCAAGAAAGCTATCGAAGAAATTTTTGATGTTAAAGTTTCAGGTCTCAACACAGCAAACGTTCGTGGTAAGCTTAAGCGCCAAGGCCGTTATGTTGGTTATACACGTAAGTTAAAAAAGGCAACTGTAACGTTGTCAAAAGATTCAAAAGATATTCAAATCTTTAACGAAGGTTAATTCTAAATAGGAGGATAAGACATTGGCTATCAAGAAATATAAGCCAACCTCTAACGGACGTCGTAATATGACGACTTCAGATTTTGCTGAAATCACTAAGACAACGCCCGAGAAGAGTTTGTTGGCTAAAAAGTCAAAGACTGGTGCACGTAATGCATCAGGTCGCATGACAGTTCGCCACCACGCTGGTGGACATAAGCAGGCCTACCGTATCGTAGACTTTAAGCGTATTAAAGATGACAAGACAGCTACTGTTAAGGCTATCGAGTACGATCCAAACCGCACAGCTAACGTTGCTTTGTTGGTATATGAAGATGGTATTAAGTCATACATCTTGGCGCCAAAGGGATTGAAGGTTGGCGATAAAGTTCAATCTGGTCCTGATGCCGACATTAAGCCCGGCAATGCCTTGCCATTGAGTGCTATTCCTGAAGGTACTTTGATTCACAATATCGAATTGAAGCCTGGTAAGGGTGGCCAATTGGCTCGTTCAGCGGGTACATCAGCACAAATTTTGGGACGTGATGGTAAGTACATCATTGTTCGATTGACTTCAGGAGAAGTACGTTTGGTCTTAGCTACTAACCGCGCCACAATTGGTGAAGTTGGTAACGCCGAACATTCATTGATTAACTGGGGTAAAGCTGGTCGTAACCGTTGGCGTGGAAAGCGTCCACACGTTCGTGGATCAGTTATGAACCCTAACGATCACCCACACGGTGGTGGTGAAGGTAAAGCACCAGTTGGTCGTCCAAGTCCTATGTCACCATGGGGTAAGAAGACTGCCGGTAAGAAGACTCGCGATAAGAAGAAAGCTTCAACAAAGTTCATCGTTCGCGGTCGCAAGAGTAAGTAAGGGAAAGGAGACAACTAATGGCTCGTAGTTTAAAAAAGGGACCATTTGCGGACCCACACTTGCTTAAGAAGATTGAAGCGCAAGTTGATTCTGAAAAGAAATCAGTGATCAAAACTTGGTCACGTCGTTCAACAATCTTCCCAAGCTTCATCGGCTTTACAATTGCCGTTTATGATGGTCGCAAGCACGTTCCAGTATATGTGCAAGAAGATATGGTCGGTCACAAGTTAGGTGAATTCGTACCAACTCGTACGTTCAAGGGACACAAGAACGACGATAAAAAGACTGGTAAATAAGGAGGAAGTGAAAAATGGCTGAACAAGTTACATCAGCTCGCGCGACTGCTAAGATCGTTCGCGTTGCCCCACGTAAGGCACGCTTAGTTCTTGACACTATTCGCCGTAAGAGCGTTAACGAAGCATACGCAATTTTGAAGTTCCTACCTAATACTTCTACTGAAGATATTTACAAGGTTTTGAACTCAGCAGTTGCTAATGCTGAAAATAACTTCTCACTAGACAGAGAAGATCTTATTGTGAAGGAAGCCTTCGCGAACGAAGGACCAACGCTAAAGCGTTTCCGTCCACGTGCCAAAGGTTCTGCTTCACCTATCAACAAGCGTACAAGCCACATTACAATTGTGGTTGCTGAGAAGGAGGCAAAGTAATGGGTCAAAAGATTAACCCTACTGGGTTCCGTGTTGGCGTTATTCGCGACTGGGACGCAAAGTGGTTTGCTGACAAGGCTGATTATGCTAACCAACTTCACGAAGACTTGCGTATTCGTAAGTATATCGAAAAGAATTTAGCTGATGCCTCAGTTGATCGCATTGAAATTGAACGTAGCACTAAGTCACGTGTTGACGTTTCAATCCACACTGCCAAGCCTGGAATGGTAATTGGTAAGGGTGGTTCAGAAGTTGAAAAGCTTCGTACTCAATTGGCAAAATTGACAGATAAAGATGAAAAGGGTCGTTCAAAGCGCGTTTTCATTAACATCGTTGAAATCAAGAAGCCTGATTTGAGTGCACATTTGGTTGGACAACAAATTGCTGGTGATTTGGAACGCCGTGTTGCTTTCCGTCGCGCAATGCGTGGTGCCATCCAACGTGCTACTCGTGCCGGTGCAAAGGGTATCAAAGTTATGGTTTCAGGTCGTTTGAACGGTGCAGATATTGCCCGTATTGAACAATATACTGAAGGCACTGTTCCTTTGCATACTTTACGTGCAGACATTGACTACTCATGGGATGAAGCAATGACTGCTTATGGTAACTTGGGTATTAAGACTTGGATTTACCGTGGTGATGTTTTGCCACAAAAGAAAAACAGTAAGTAAGGAGGGAAGCAAACATGTTAGTACCAAAGCGTGTTAAATTCCGTCGTGTACACCGTGGTCACATGCGTGGCGAAGCTAAAGGTGGCAAGACGGTGACATTTGGTGACTTTGGCTTGCAAGCAACAACATCAAGCTGGATCACTAACCGTCAAATTGAAGCTGCTCGTATTGCAATGACACGTTATATGAAGCGTGGTGGTAAGGTTTGGATTAAAATCTTCCCTCACAAGTCATATACATCAAAAGGTGTTGGTGTTCGAATGGGTAATGGTAAGGGTGCTCCCGAAGGATGGGTTGAACCTGTTAAGCGTGGCAAGGTAATGTTTGAAGTGGCAGGTGTTCCTGAAGCAACTGCACGTGAAGCATTGCGTTTGGCACAACATAAGTTGCCTGTACGTACGAAGATTATTGCTCGGGAGGCTGAATAATGGCTAAAGCAAGTGAATTGAAAGAATTGTCACTTGCGGATTTGCAAAAGCGCGAAGCCGAATTCAAGGAAGAATTGTTCAACCTTCGTTTCCAATTGGCTACTGGTCAGTTGGAAAACACGGCGCGTATCGCACAAGTTCGTAAGGACATTGCACGAGTTAAGACAGTTATTCGTGCACAAGAATTGGCAAACGCCAACAAATAAGACGAAAGGAAGAAGCTGAAAAATGAGTGAAGAACGTAATACTCGTAAAGTTTATCAAGGACGCGTTGTTTCAGATAAGATGGACAAGACAATTACTGTCGCTGTTGATACTTATTTAACACACGCCGTCTACGGTAAGCGTGTCAAGTACACAAAGAAGTTCAAGGCCCATGATGAAAACAATAGTGCCAAGCAGGGCGATATTGTTCAAATCATGGAAACACGTCCTTTGTCTGCAACTAAGCACTTCCGTTTGGTTAAGATCGTTGAAGAGGCTGTTATTCTTTAATGTTCGACCCAAAACGTCGTAATTAATTGCTAACAAGGAGGAAGAACCATGATTCAACAAGAGAGTCGTTTAAAAGTGGCTGATAACTCTGGCGCACGTGAAATCTTGACGATTAAAGTGCTCGGTGGTTCAGGCCGTAAGTTTGCAGGTGTTGGCGACATGATCGTTGCAACAGTTAAGCAAGCTATCCCTGGTGGTAACGTAAAGAAGGGTGACGTCGTTAAGGCTGTTATCGTTCGTACTGTATCTGACGTTCGTCGTGCAGATGGCTCATACATTAATTTTGATGAAAATGCCGCTGTTATCGTGAAGGACGACAAATCACCAGTTGGTACGCGTATTTTTGGTCCAGTTGCACGTGAATTACGTGACAACGACTACATGCGTATTGTTTCATTGGCACCAGAAGTGCTCTAATACTGACAAGGAGGAGCCAAATCATGTTTGTAAAAACAGGTGATAAGGTTCGCGTCATTGCCGGCAAAGACAAGGGAAAAGAAGGCACAATCACTAAGACTGTTGCTGGAAAAGATCGCGTCGTTGTCGAAGGCGTGAACATCGTTAAGAAGCATCAAAAGCCTTCTAACGAATATCCACAAGGTGGTGTTATCGATATCGAAGCACCTATCCATGTTTCTAACGTGCAATTGCTTGACCCTTCAACTAACGAACCAACGCGCGTTGGATTCAAAGTGGAAGATGGCAAGAAAGTTCGCGTATCTAAAAAGTCTGGTAACGTACTAGGCTAATATCGAAAGGTGAAATCATTTTCATGGCTAACGCTTTAAAAGAAAAATATGTTAATGAAGTTCAACCTGCTTTGATCGAAAAGTTTAACTTCAAATCATCAATGCAAGCCCCAAAGATTGACAAGATCGTCTTGAACATGGGTGTTGGTGATGCAGTTTCAAACTCAAAGAACTTGGATGAAGCGGTTGAAGAATTGAAGTTGATTGCTGGTCAACAACCAGTTATCACAAAGGCAAAGAAGTCAATCGCTGGTTTCCGTTTGCGTGAAGGTATGTCAATCGGAACTAAGGTAACACTACGTGGTGAACGTATGTATGACTTCTTAGACAAGTTGATCAACATTTCATTGCCTCGTGTTCGTGATTTCCGTGGTGTATCATCAAAGGCTTTTGATGGCCGTGGTAACTACACTTTGGGCATTCGTGAACAATTGATTTTCCCAGAAATCGATTTTGACAAGGTTAACCGTGTTCGCGGATTGGACATTGTTATTGTTACAACTGCTCAAAACGACGAAGAAGGTCGTGAGTTGTTAACACAATTGGGAATGCCATTTACTAAGTAATTAGTGAATAAAAATGTTGTTACTCTAAATGAGTGACGCGTTTTTAACTGTTATCGACTAAAATAGTCTATAATAGTTAAGAGCGTGTCATTTTGCATGATTACGTTCAAAATTTAAAGGAGGATATCGATAGATGTCTATGACTGATCCAATTGCTGATTTATTGACACGCATTCGTAACGCCAATTTGGCGCATCACGAAGTTGTGGAAATTCCAGCATCAAAAATTAAAAAGAGTATCGCTGAAATCTTGAAATCAGAAGGTTTCATCCGCGATGTGGAGTATATTGATGATAACAAGCAAGGTGTTATCCGTGTATTTCTCAAGTACGGAGAAGACCGTAATCGTGTGATTACTGGTATTAAGCGTATCTCAAAGCCTGGTTTGCGTAAGTATGCCAAGGCTGAAGACTTGCCAAAAGTTTTGAATGGTTTGGGAATTGCTATTATCTCAACTTCTGCCGGTGTGATTACTGACAAAGAAGCTCGTTCAAAGCAAGTTGGTGGCGAAGTGCTCGCCTACGTTTGGTAATATATCTAAGAAAGGAGACTTACCATGAGCCGTATTGGAAATAAAACAATCACATTGCCTGCTGATGTGACTGTATCTCAAGAAGGTGCAGTTGTCACAGTTAAAGGGCCTAAGGGTGAATTGTCACGTGAAATCGTTTCAGCAATCACGATGAATGTTGAAGGAACTGAAGTTTCTTTCACACGTGAAAGTGACGACAACAAGACTAAAGCTTTGCATGGTACTACACGTGCCAACGTTGCAAACATGGTCGAAGGTGTATCTGAAGGTTTCACAAAAACATTGAAGCTTGTTGGTGTTGGTTACCGTGCCGCAAAGTCAGGTTCAAAGTTGACTTTGAGTGTTGGTTATTCTCACCCAGTTGTCTTTGAAGATCGTGAAGCGTTAACTGTTGAAGTACCAGATGCTTTGACAATTAAAATTTCAGGTATTTCAAAACAAAAAGTCGGCGATTTAGCAGCTGAAATTCGTGCCGTTCGTTCACCAGAACCTTATAAAGGTAAAGGTATTCGTTACGAAGGTGAAGTTGTTCGTCGTAAGGAAGGTAAGACTGGTAAGTAAGTATTTACTGCTAGTAGTACAAGTTCTGTTAAAAAAATATTTTAAAATGGCATAAGCCATAAGAAAAGGAAAGCACAGCTATGATTTCAAAACCAGATAAGAATAAGCTTCGCGTAAAGCGCCACAAGCGTGTACGTGGAAAAATCTCTGGTACTGCTGCTCGCCCACGTTTGAACGTTTTCCGTTCTAATGCAAACATCTACGCTCAATTAATTGATGACGTAGCGGGTGTAACGCTAGCAAGTGCCTCAAGTCATGATGCCGAAGTAACGGGATCAAAGACTGAACAAGCAGTTAAAGTTGGTGAATTGATCGCCGCACGTGGTAAAGCCGCAAAGGTTGAAGAAGTTGTCTTTGATCGTGGTGGTTACGTTTATCATGGACGTGTTCAAGCACTAGCAGAATCAGCCCGTGAAAACGGTTTGAAGTTCTAAGGAAGGAGGAATATTAAAATGGTTGAATTCGTTAATCCTAAGTCACTTGGTGAATTAGAAGAGAACGTGGTTGCTATTAACCGTGTCACAAAGGTTGTTAAGGGTGGTCGTCGCTTGCGTTTTGCAGCGTTGGTTGTCGTTGGTGACAAGCAAGGACACGTTGGTTTTGGTACTGGTAAAGCACAAGAAGTTCCTGAAGCTATCCGCAAGGCTATTGAAGATGCTAAGCGTATGTTGATCACTGTGCCAACAGTTGCTACAACTATTCCTCATGAAGTCCTTGGCGAATGGGGCGGTGGTAAGATTTTGGTCAAGCCAGCCGAAGAAGGATCTGGTGTTGCTGCCGGTGGTGCCGCACGTTCTGTTATGGAACTTGCAGGTATTGCTGATGTGACTGCTAAGTCACTTGGTTCATCAACACCAGTTAACGTTATTCGTGCAACTTTCGATGCGCTAACAAGCTTGAAAGATGCCGAAGAAGTTGCTAAGTTGCGTGGTGTTTCTTTGGAACACTTAGCTGAATAAGGAGCGATAAAATGGCAGATTTGAAAATCACTTTGATTAAGAGTGCGGTTCATCGCTTACCTAAGCAACGCGCGATTGTTAAGTCTCTTGGACTTGGCCGCGTATCTAGTTCAGTGGTGAAGCCTGATAACGAAGCTACACGTGGTGCAATTTTCCATATTGCTCACTTAGTTAACGTTGAAGAAGTTAAGTAATTACACATTAAAATAGGAGGTACCGAAAGATGAATTTGAACGAATTACAACCAGCTGCTGGTTCACGTCACGTGCGTAACCGTGTTGGTCGTGGTACATCATCTGGAAACGGTAAGACATCCGGACGTGGTCAAAAGGGTCAAAAGGCTCGTGGAAAAGTGCGTTTGGGTTTTGAAGGTGGTCAAATGCCTTTGTACCGTCGTATTCCAAAACGTGGATTTACTAACATTTCACGTAAGGAATTTGCAGTTGTTAACTTAGATAAGTTAAACAGCTTTGATGATGGCACAGAAATTACACCAGCGCTTTTGATTGAAAACGGTATTGTTAAAAATCAAAAGTCAGGTATTAAGATTTTGGCTGTAGGTCAACTTGAAAAGAAGTTGACTGTGAAGGCACATAAGTTTTCAGCAGCAGCTGTTGCTGCTATTGAACAAGCCGGTGGGTCAACTGAGGTACTTTAATGCTTAGCACGTTATTTAATGCAGTACGTGAAAAAGACATACGCAAAAAGCTGGGATGGACATTTTTGATTTTGTTTGTATACAGAATTGGAACACACATCACTGTGCCAGGGGTTAACCCTGCTGCTATGTCTGATATGGCCAACTCAGGATTGATGAACATTTTGAACATCTTTTCTGGTGGCGGCTTGATGAATTACTCATTGTTTGCTATGGGTGTTTCACCATACGTGACGGCACAAATTGTTGTGCAACTTTTGCAATTAGATATCGTGCCTCGCTTTGTCGAATGGAGTAAGCAAGGTGAAGTTGGTCGGCGAAAGTTGAACAACGCCACACGTTGGTTGACACTTGTGCTTGCTTTTGTTCAATCCGTAGGTATTACAGCAGGATTTAATTCACTGTCTTCTTATGGATTAGTTAGTCAAACAAATAACGTGATGTCTTTTATTGTGATCGGTTCGGTCATGACAATTGGAACGTTTTTTGCGATGTGGCTGGGTGAGATGATCACTGAAAAAGGTCTTGGAAACGGTGTTTCTATGATTATTTTTGCAGGTATTATCGCACAAGCACCAGAAGGTTTGTATGAAATTTTCAAAGAAAATATTTTACAAGCTGGTAATGGTGAGCTGTTAAATGGTTGGGTGTTCATGATTGTGTTGTTAGTAGCAATGATTTTGGTTGTTGCGTTTACAACTTGGTCATATGAAGGAACCCGCCGTTTGCAAATGCAGTACACACGTTCGGCTACTTCGTATGGTAGTGAAGCGTATTTACCTTTGAAAGTCAATGTTTCAGGTGTTATTCCTGTCATCTTTGCCTCATCATTTATTAGCACGCCGCAAACAGTGTTGTTGGCCTTTCAGGATAAATATGCTTCTGCTCAATGGTATCAAGTTATGCAACAAATATTTAGCATGACAACATTACCAGGGGCGATACTTTACACTGTATTAATTGTTATTTTCACTTATTTTTACGCATTTGTTCAAGTTAACCCTGAAAAGTTAGCTGAAAACTTACAGAAACAAGGGGCTTACATTGTTGGTGTGCGTCCTGGTGATCAAACGAAAGCTTTTGTCTCAAAACTCCTATTAAATCTGAGCTTTGTCGGCTCAATTTTCTTAGGTGTTGTTGCATTAGTACCATTGATCGCATCGGATGTGTGGGGATTGAACGAAAAAATCGGTTTAGGTGGCACAAGCCTGTTGATTTCAATAGGTGTTGCCTTGGACTTAATTCGTCAAATCGATGGTTTAATGCAGAAAAAAAATTATGTTGGCTTTATTACAAAAGATCAATTAGCAGCTCGGGAGGCAATCAATGGCTAAGAATTTGATTTTATTGGGATTACCTGGTGCCGGAAAAGGTACACAGGCAGACTTCATCGTGAAGGACTATCCTGTGGTTCACATTAGTACTGGAGATATTTTCCGTGCTAATTTGGCCAACAACACAGAATTAGGTCAAAAAGCTCGTGAGTTCATGGATGCTGGTGACTTAGTTCCCGATGAAATTACTAACGCTATGGTTGCTGACCGTTTAAATCAAAGTGATGTTGAAGCCGGCTTTATGCTTGACGGATATCCTCGTAATGAAGCACAGGCTGAATTTTTGGATAGCTATCTGTCTAATAACAATAAGTCTGTTTCTGCAACATTATACTTTGAAGTTTCCGACTCATTATTGCGTCAACGTCTTTTGGGACGCGGACGCGCAGATGATACGCCCGAGGTAATTGATAACCGCTTAGCCGTTAATAAAGCGGCTAACTTGCCTTTGGTAGATTATTACCAACGTGCTGGTGTTTTGCACACCATCGATGGCGGTCGCCAACTTGCTGACGTGTATCGTGATGTTAAGGAAGTTTTAGATAATTTGGATTAATTATCTAAAATGTCATTGAGAAATACCATTATTTCTGGTATAATTTGATAGGTTAAGCACTTATCAACAATGTAGAACATGATAAGCACAGGAGGTTGAGTGCGTGGCCAATGATGTCATTGAAATTGAAGGTAAAGTGAAAGAAACTTTACCAAATGCGATGTTCCAAGTAGAACTCGAAAATGGTGCTGTGATTTTGGCACATGTTTCTGGAAAAATTCGTAAGAATTTTATCAGAATATTGCCGGGTGATCGCGTCACTGTTGAAATGTCACCATACGACTTAACTAAGGGTCGTATTACTTATCGTTTCCGATAAGGAAAGATTTGGAATAATCAGTTAACCGAATAGGAGGAATAGATTATGAAAGTACGCCCATCAGTTAAAAAGATGTGTGATGCTTGCCGCGTTATCAAGCGCAATGGTCGCACAATGATCATCTGCTCTGCTAACCCAAAGCATAAGCAACGCGCTGGTAAGTAATTACCACGCATTAATTATTGATTGAATAAGGACATAATTGTCGTTTTCAAAATACTAAAGGAGGTAAATTGTTATGGCTCGTATTGCAGGTATTGATTTGCCACGTGACAAGCGAATTGTCATTGGCTTAACATACATCTACGGAATCGGTAATACTACTGCACAAAAGGTTTTGGCTGAAGCTGGTGTGTCTGAAGACGTTCGCGTTCGCGATTTGACATCAGACCAAGAAGACGCTATCCGTGCAACAGTTGACAAGTTGAACTTGCAACTTGAAGGTGACTTGCGTCGTAAGGTATCACTTGATATCAAATCGTTGCAAGAAATCGCTTCGTACCGTGGCATTCGTCATCGTAAGGGCTTGCCAGTTCGTGGACAAAACACGAAAAACAACGCTCGTACACGTAAAGGCCCAGCTAAAGCAATTGCTGGTAAGAAAAAGTAATTCACTTTTTCTGGTTGTATCCTCATCGATACGGCACATGATTATCGCAACCATAGTTGCGTAATGTTGGTTAATATATTTGTTAACCCGAGAAATTATATATAAAGTATTGAAAAGGAGGCAAACAAATGGCAGGTCGTACAACGCGTAAGCGTCGTGTAAAGAAGAATATTGAATCTGGTGTGGCTCACATCCATTCAACATTCAACAACACCATCGTCATGATTACAGATGTTCAAGGTAACGCAGTTGCTTGGTCATCTGCTGGTGCACTTGGCTTCAAAGGAAGTCGTAAGTCGACACCGTTCGCTGCACAAATGGCAGCAGAAGCTGCAGCAAAAGGTGCCATGGAAATGAACATGCGCACAGTTGCAGTAACTGTTAAAGGCCCAGGTTCTGGTCGTGAATCAGCAATCCGTGCTTTGGCAGCAGCGGGCTTGGAAGTAACATCTATTAAAGATGTGACACCAGTTCCCCACAACGGATCACGCCCACCAAAGCGTCGTCGTGTTTAATTGAATTTCATTGCTCTTGCTGTGAAAGAAGGGGTAAGAATTTACAGATGATTGAATTTGAAAAGCCAAATATTCATAACATCGAAGAGGATGCCCGCTATGGCAAGTTTGTCATAGAGCCTCTTGAACGAGGATATGGAACGACATTAGGTAACTCTTTGCGTCGTATCTTATTATCCTCGCTTCCAGGCGCAGCCGTTAACACGGTACAGATTGACGGCGTAGTTCACGAGTTTTCAACTGTGGACGGCGTAGTTGAAGATGTCACACAAATTATCTTAAATCTTAAGAAAGTTGTGTTGGCGATTGATTCTGATGATGAGCGATCTCTTGAAATTGATGTTCAAGGGCCAGCAGATGTGACAGCTGCAGATTTGCAGGGTGGCGCAGATGTTGAAGTGCTTAATCCAGATTTGCATATCGCTACTGTGGCAGCAGGTAAGTCATTGCATATGACAGTCACGGCAGTTAAAGGTCGTGGATATACATCAGCCGATGAGAACAAAAAATTGCGCGATGAAATGCCTATCGGTGTTTTGGCGGTTGATTCAATTTATACACCAATTGAACGTGTTAACTATCAAGTAGAAAATACGCGTGTTGGTGCACGTGACGATTATGATAAGCTCACATTTGATATTTGGACAAATGGTTCCATCAAACCTAGTGATGCGCTCAGCTTAGGTGCTAAAATCTTAGCAGAGCATTTGAACTTGTTTATGGACATCTCACCAGTAGCTGCAGAAGCCAGCGTTATGGTTGAGGCAGAGCCAGTTGCAGTTAGTGCATCTGATTCCGCACCAATTGAAGATTTGGATTTGTCTGTTCGTTCTTATAATTGTCTCAAACGGGCCGGTATCAACACCATCGTGGAGTTGACAGATCGCACTGAAGCCGACATGATGAAAGTGCGTAATCTCGGTCGGAAATCACTTGACGAAATCCAAGAAAAGCTCACAGAAATGAACTTGGGATTCCGCAAGGAAGATTAACACATGTCTTTAAACTACTAAAAAGGAGGATTCACCAATGCCATATCGTAAACTGGGTCGTACGTCTTCACAACGTAAGGCAATGTTACGTGACTTGACTACTGATCTTTTGATTAATGGTCGTATTACGACAACAGAAGCTCGCGCCAAAGAAGTACGTAAGACAACTGATAAGATGATTACATTAGGTAAGCGTGGTGACTTGAATGCTCGTCGTCAAGCCGCTGCCTTTGTCCGCAACGAAGTTGCAGATGTTATCGAAGATGGTGACAATGTTAAAGTTCAATCAGCTTTGCAAAAGCTTTTTGATGATGTTGCCCCTCGCTTTGCCGAACGTAATGGTGGTTATACACGGATTCTCAAGACTGTCCAACGTCGTGGCGACGCCGCTCAATTGGTCATCTTGGAGCTCGTTGATTAATCAATTGTAACAAAAAACACTCGAAGTATTTTGATACTTCGAGTGTTTTTTGTACTCATCAATATTGACGATTTAACAAGATATTACTTAATTGTTCGATCTGGGTCTTAATATTTTGTTGCGGTAACTGATCTATCAATAGATTTAGTTCATCGTTATACTTAACTAACAGTGAATTAAGACGGGTCATTGCTGAACTTTCATCTACAATGGTATGCACACGATTAAGTTGATCATCAGAAATCTCATCTCGAAGTTCAAGAAGGCTGATTAGTTCGTCATGGATTGTGACTTCTTCTAGAGCGAATAAAATGGGTGCCGTATAAATACCATTCCTAATATCTTGCCCAATTGGTTTGCCTAGTGCTAAATTCTTTGATAATGCCTCAAAGTCAAGGTAATCATCTAATAGTTGAAAGACAATACCAAGCGTTTCACCAATCTGAGGAACGATTTGTTTGAGTTTGGGATCTTCTATACGATCACTACTGATACCGAACATGACGCTTAACTTAAATAGTGCTGCAGTTTTACCACTGATTTGTGAAATATAGCTTGGGAATGTAACATCAGTATGATAACGATTCTGTTTTTGTGTGAGTTCCCCTAGCAAAATATCTTGAAGTGCGCTTAAGGCAAGTTTGTCTGCGCCAGTATCATCGGCTTCACTCAAAAGTGAAAACATGCCCGTCAACAAATAATCACCTGCATAAACAGCGGTGTCTTTACCAAATTGTGATTGGATACTTTCAAAACCACGTCGAAGTTTCGATTCGTCAATAATATCATCATGAATTAACGTTGCGAGATGTAACAATTCAACACTCGCACCAAGAGCGATAGCTTTCTTGTTGTAAGGTTGTGCAGTTAATTCAGAAAATAAGAGCGTCAAAGCCGGTCGTACAAGTTTGCCGGCGTTTAATTGTGAACGAATGGCATTGTCAATTTCTGAAAAACCAATTTGCCAGCTGTTTGACATTTTGGTTAATACTGCTTGTAATGGTTCGTTAAGTTCTGGGAAAGAATCCCATATAGTTGGAAGGGATGGCGTTGCCATGGAAATCTCTTTTCATTAATATGTACAAAGTGCGAGAACGTGGATTCTCGCACTTTATTATTATAACTTATTTTCAAGTTCATTATATGTTGATTTGGCTTTTCCGTACCAAAGACCACCAAAAATCTTTTGTAAGAATGGTACAACGTAGAAATCAAGACCAAATCCACGACCAGAACCGTTCATAACTGCTAAACTACTCAAAATAATAAACCAGTGTGTCATGTCAAATCCGTTTGTAGACCAAGCAACAATTGTTAGAACAATTGATAGAAGTCCCAATGGCCAAGTTAGCAAACCAAGGAAAAGACCAGCACCAGTAATAATTTCTACGAAGCTAGCAAATCCGTGTTGCCAGAATAGGTCATTGAGGCTACCAATATTGCCCAATGCTGCCAGAATCCAGAAAACACCAAGGAACAAGCGGAGTGGTGTTGACCAGAGTACGTTTCCTAGTCTTGATATGCTGCCCTTGAAAGGATTACGACCATTTTCTGTTCGGAAGAATTCATCCATCAAATAGTGGAAAATAGAATAAGCGGAGCGAATCTGCGAGTAGAAGAATAAATTGATGCCATGTTTGGCAATACTTGCAAAAAATCCTGAGAAATTCAATCCCATGAGACTTGCAACGGTATAGTGTGAACCGATTGAAACAGCGAAGCCATGATATTTAACAGCTTCAGCAAAACTTTTTGATTTACCAAAACCTAAGTCTGCAAGAATGTTAGCAGCAGCAGCGCGTGCAGCACTTTCAGCACCCTCAACTGTTTGTGGTACAGGACCAGTTTTGTCATCTACGTATGATAATGTGTCACCGGCAACGTAGATGTCTTTTTCGGGTGTATCATCATCTTTAGTTGCATGCATGTAATCATCTGCTTCAATACGACCACCGCGGCCATACTTGAAGCCCCAATCAGAGATGAATGATTTTGCCTTAACACCAGCAGTCCAAATCAGTGATTTTGTTGGCAAAGTTGAGCTATCAGCAAATACGACACCATCTTCAGTCACACCAGTGACACGGGCACCTAAGCGAATGTCAACACCATTATTTTCCATGTACTTAAAGGCTTTGTCCGCTAATTTACGATCCTTAAGCATGTTCAAAATTGATGGTGAAGCTTCAAGTAAGACTAACTTAATTTCACTTTCGGATAATTTATAAGTTTGTGCTAATACTTTGCGTTGTTCAATAAACTCACCCATTAATTCGGCGCCAGTGAAACCAGAACCGACAACGGCGATAGTTAGCATTTGTTCGCGCTTAGCGGGATCAAGTTCGGCAGCGCCTTGACCAATTGTGTGTTCAATGTGCGAACGAATTGCCAAAGATTCTTCCATTGACCATAATTCAAAACCATGTTCCTTGACACCGGGAGTACCGAAATCATTGGATTGACCACCAACAGCTAATACTAACTTTTCATAAGGAATATCACCCTCAGTCGTTGAAACAGTTTTTGCATTTTTATCGATACCGTTTACTTCAGCTGTGAGCAACTTAACATTCTTATTTTGATAGAAAAGATGTTCTAAGTCTTCTTGTACGTGCTTGGGTTTAACACGTTGTGATGCCACCTCATGCAATTCAGTCATATAAGTAAAATATGAATGTTTATCAATGAGGATAATGTTGTAATCCTTGTGCCCTTTCAACTTCTTAGATAGTGTTTTAGCTGCAAATACACCACCAAATCCGGCACCAACGATGACAATATTTTTTTCTGTCATGAAATACTCCCTTTGTGAAATTTCTAATTTATTAGTATTTTACTCTTTTTAGTATAGACTAGTTTAGCTTAATTTACTAGGTTTATGAGATAATTTCTTTGTGAATTACATTGTTTAAATACAGGCCAGGGCGTAAACTATTTTTGGTAGGAAAATGTGGTAAAATATAGAATAATGACTCAAGCAATTACAATTAACAATTTAACTTATCAATATGATGATCACGAACTTTTTGATGGTTTCAATTTATCAATTGAAGCCGGCGAATGGGTGGCGCTGGTCGGTCATAATGGTTCAGGCAAATCAACCTTGGCAAAATTAATTGTTGGCTTAATAGTTGCCAACGGTGGTGATATTGATGTCTTTGGTAAACGCCTCACGGTGGATAGTATCAACGATATTCGTGCCCAAATTGGAATGGTATTTCAAAATCCAGATAATCAATTCGTTGGGGCAACAGTTGCTGATGACGTCGCATTTGGTTTGGAGAATATTGAGTTGCCAAGTAATGAAATGCCACAGAGAATTGATGAAGCTCTTCATACTGTTGGCATGGAAAATTTCAAAGAACGTGAACCACATACTTTATCAGGTGGGCAAAAGCAACGTGTGGCTTTGGCAAGTGTTTTAGCGTTAGGGCCAAAGATTATTATTCTTGATGAAGCGACTGCTATGTTGGACCCAGAAGGACGCGCTTCCATCATGAAGACACTTCAAAATTTAAAGGCACAATTTGGTTCAGAATTGACATTGATTACAATTACGCATGATATGGACGAGGCTGCGTTGGCGGATCGCATCGTCGTTATTAATGATGGACGATTGATTATAGATGGTAACCCAGATGATGTATTTTCAAAATCACAAACGATGCATGATAATGGATTAGAGTTGCCATTTGCGGGTGAACTAACAGCGCGGTTGACCGTTAAACCAAAAAAATATTTGGATGAGAGAGAATTAATACATTGGCTATCACCTTCGAACAAGTAAATTTTAGTTATGGTGCCGGCACAACTCTGGCCAATCCTATTTTGCACGATATCAATATTACGATTGCTGACCACCAAGTGACTGCTATCATTGGGCAAACTGGTTCTGGTAAGTCCACATTGATTCAACATTTAAACGGTTTGTTAAAACCGACAACGGGTCAAGTCACTGTCGATGATTTAATTGTGACAAACGCCACTAAAGAAAAGCAATTAACTAAATTGCGAGCAAAAGTTGGCATGGTGTTTCAATTTCCCGAAAATCAATTATTTGCAAACACCGTTTTGGAAGATGTGATGTATGGACCATTGAACTTTGGGTATCAAACTGATGAAGCTAAACAGTCCGCACAATCAGCTTTAAAAATGGTAAATGTGGCCGAAAATTTGTGGCAAAATTCGCCCTTTGAATTATCGGGTGGTCAAATGCGCCGTGTTGCAATGGCTGGTGCTTTGGCTAGTAATCCAGATATTGTTGTCATGGACGAACCAGCCGCTGGCTTGGATCCCAAAGGACAAGCTGAACTACTTGAATTGGTGGCCAATCTAAGACAGTCAGGGAAATTAGTTGTTTTCATTTCGCATCAAATGGATCATGTTGTATCAGTTGCTGATCAAGTGATTGTTATGCAGGACGGTCATGTTGCGGTGCAAGGAACCCCGGCTGATGTATTTAATCGCGACATTGACTGGTTTAAAAGTGTGAATTTGGACTTGCCACGTGCCGGCCAATTTGCCGAGCAATTACGAGCTAACGGTGTCTCACTCA
Source organism: Leuconostoc sp. BM2 (assembly GCF_002095565.1). Classification (NCBI taxonomy): domain Bacteria; kingdom Bacillati; phylum Bacillota; class Bacilli; order Lactobacillales; family Lactobacillaceae; genus Leuconostoc; species Leuconostoc sp. BM2. The sequence goes on from NZ_MOWQ01000008.1 coordinate 37,567, forward strand.
GTCGGCGACCATTAACTTTAACTGAATTGGCAACCATGTTAAATGAGGAACACAAGCATGAATAATATTATGATTGGTCGTTTTGTGCCGGGATCTTCTTGGGTACACCGATTAGATCCACGAACAAAAATGATTGTAACTTTTGTGTTCATTTTTGTGATGTTATTTGCATCATCATGGGCTACCTATGCGTTATCAGCAGCTTTTGTAATTTTAGCAATACGATTAACGCAACAGCCTTTCAAGCTCTATTGGGATGGATTAAAACCCATTTTTTGGCTGATTTTGTTTACTGTCGTTTTGCAATTGTTTTTGACGCCGGGAACGCCTGTTGTGTTCCATGTTGGACCCCTTCAAGTGACATGGCCGGGTATTTTAAATGCTATTTACGTTATGATTCGGTTTACATTGATTATTTTGATGTCAACTATTATGACCTTAAGTACACCACCAACTAGCATTGCTAACGCATTAGAATCATTGTTGGCACCACTTAATAAAATCCATGTGCCAGTGGCGGAGTTAGCGTTGATGTTGTCAATTGCATTACGCTTTGTACCACTTTTAATGGATGAAACACAAAAAATTATGAATGCACAAAAATCTCGAGGCATGAGTTTTTCAACTGGTGGGCCAATCAAACGTGCTCGTGCTATTGTACCACTCCTGATTCCTTTATTTGTAGGTGCCTTACAACGGGCCCTTGACCTTGCCAATGCAATGGAAATTCGTGGTTTTAAGGACGCAGCATCACGAACAAAGTATCGTGTTTTGTTGTATGGCAGACAGGATGTTGTAGCATTTATCGGTACGCTGATTTTCGTTTTAATTTTCATTGGTATCAAGATAAGCGGGGTTTGATATGATTACAACAGTTGCCATCACACCATCGAACTTTGAACAAATTCTTGCTCTGGACGCGGATGCTTTTGGCTATCCATTGGGGACTAAGACAACGTATCGTCGTGAGCTTGTTAAGAACGCGACGGTTTATGGTGATATTAATGATGACACTATCACTAGTCAAGTGTTCGCGTTGCCGTTGCATGTTAAGCTCAATGCAGCAACTGTTAAAATGGTTGGCATTGGGAATGTTGCGTCATATCCTGAAGTGCGTGGCAATGGGGCAATTCGTCGCATTATGACACAAATTCAGTTAGATGCTTATGAAAATGGCGCTATATTGTCCTATTTAGCGCCGTTTTCGTATCGATTTTATCGTCAATTTGGCTATGAATGGCTATTTGACCAAAAACAGTATACTTGGGACGCTTATACGGTCCCAGCAGGGGCCAAAACAACACCGGTTAAGCGAGTATCATTTGATGAAGCGTTACCCACAATGAAAGCAATCATCGGGCAGCACCCAGATTTTCAATTTGGTGCTTTAGCGCGAGATGATTGGTGGTGGCGGTTTCGCTACACAGTACGCCTCTCTGATTTGAAAATTGCTACAACTGAAAATGGCTACGTGATGTATCGTTTTGAAGGTGATAAGCTAATCATACAGGAATTAGTGACGCTTACTCATGATGCTGAACTGGCATTGTGGCGTTTTATTAGTAGTCGAGCAGGCACATTCAAGCAATTTCAACTAACGGACGGGCAAACTCGTGATTGGCGTGATTTATCTGCAGAACCAATGGCAGTAAAGATACAACAACAGGCAGGTATGATGGTACGCATTGTCAATATAGCTGCGTTATTAAAGATACTTGCCTTACCAGTTGAAATGGTCATTGATGTTACTGATGATTTTGAACAAAACGCCGGTCGTTGGCAAATCAATGGTGAGAAATCAACCGCAACCGCCCAATTGAGTGGTACGGTTCAAGCATGGACAAAAGTTCTGTTGCATGCGCGTCGTGCTGAAATGCTGTTACAAACTGGTGAATTGCATGGCGATATAAAATCAGCCCGCAGATTAGATCAGGTCATTGATTTCAGTCAACGACCTGTTTTAGCAGATTATTTTTGAAACAGATAGAGGTAAAAATACAGTATGCCACGTTATAAAGCAATTGTTGCCTACGATGGCACAGATTTTTTTGGATTTCAACTTCAAACAAAAAACGGCGTTGAGTCAGCTCGTACCGTGCAAGGTGAACTTAACAAAGTGGTTAACCAAATGGCTAAAAAACCGCAACCACCCATTAAAGTGGTTGGCGCATCACGAACAGACACGGGCGTACACGCATTTGGACAAGTCGTGCATTTTGATTTTCCATATGATATTGCATCGGATAACTTTCGCAAGGGGTTGAATACCTTGTTGCCTCGCGATATTCTGGTTAAATCTGTGACACGCGTGTCTGATGATTTTCATGCACGATTTAATACGCATGCCAAGCGTTATATTTATCGGATTTCAACGTTAGATTACACAGATCCGTTCAAACGGCATTATACTGGACATTTTCATTGGCATTTAGATGTCGATCGCATGAAATTGGCGTTACCTGATTTCCTGGGTGAACATGATTTTGCCAGTTTTGCCGCTTCTGGTAACGAGACGGCTACCACCGTGCGCCGAATTACACGCGTTGAATTAACTGAAAAAGCTGAAGAGCATGAACTGGTTTTGGTTTTTGAGGGTAATGCTTTCTTATATAATCAGATTCGAATTATGGTTGGCGTTTTGCTAGAAATTGGCACTGGACGACGACCGGTTCATGATATTCAAAGGTTAATTGCGGTTAAAGATCGGGAACAAGCACGTTTTACAGCACCGGCCAGCGGTTTATATTTGGATGAAATTTCTTATAATGACTAAAGAGGTAAATGAAAAATGGGTGATGTGATTGATTTTAAAACCGTCAGTGACAGTGGGCTAACGGATTCATCGTTATCAGCTTCACTAGCAGGTTTTCGTGCGAGCAAGGCGAAGTATTTTTCGCGAAAATATCACTCACAATATGTCTCATTTTCTCCTGACGAAAAGCCACGAGAAATCTCGCATTTCAATCAAATATTACTAGAGGAACGGCAATTGGTATTTGATTCACCCATTATTGCAGTGGCACTGTATGAGGATGCGAATGTTTTCTGGCCCGAATTTTATTATCAAAATGGTATGGTGCTAAATTTACTGTATGAAAAGCGCGGTCAAGATGGTAAAAAGCCTAAGCGAGCAGTGGGAATTGTTCTGGTCGAAGGGGCGGCGATACCAGATGCTTTAGTTGGTAAATTTAAATTTGCGCATCAACGTTCTAAATTAGCTGGGGATGTTCGAGGTACTTATTTTGTTGTGAAACAAAATTGGGATGAACTATTATTTGGAGGAAACAATTTATGACACTTTTTGAGGAGTATATTCAAGCATCACGAGGATTAGCATTTGTTGCCACTAGCAAACAAAATCAACCAAGTATACGTATTATGGGGTTTGCGGCTGACCCTGATCAACCAAATATGTGGTATTTTAATTCCAAACCAAATACTGAGAAGATGATTGATTTGGCGGCCAATGAGAACGTTTCAGTCATAACGCCACTAAATCAAAATGGTGCCCGAATTGAATCTAATCACGCTACAATGCGCCGTTCGGATAAAAAATGGGCTGACATTAAAACCCTTTTTGCAAATAATAAGCCCTATCTTCACGCACATCCAGATGTTGAAAATGAAGTGATTTTAGTATTAGAAATTCACTCAGCTCGTCTTGCTTCATACGCTGGTACGGAAATAGTTAATTTTGATTAAAACCATTGACATTGCACGGTTTTTTAGGTAAGATTGTAGACGGTATTGTTTACCTCACGATAAGCCCCGGAAACTTATTGTAATTGCTTGGCAAGGAACGGCCAAGCCTGTAAACAACTAATCAAAGGAGCGCAAACATGCGTACAACATTTTTAGCAAAACCAGGTGAAATCGAAAAGAAGTGGTATATTATTGATGCCAAAGACGTCGTTTTGGGACGTTTGTCAACAGTAGTAGCTTCAATTTTGCGTGGTAAGAACAAGCCAACGTTTACACCAAACGTTGACATGGGTGACAATGTCATCATCATCAATGCAAGCGAAGTTAAGTTGACTGGTAAGAAAGCTACTGATAAGATTTATTACCACCACTCAAACCACCCAGGTGGCTTGAAGGCTCGCACAGCCGGTAACTACCGTGAATTCAACCCTGAGAAGTTGCTTGAATTATCAATCAAGGGTATGTTGCCAAAGAACACTTTGGGTCGTAAGCAAGGCTTGAACTTGCACGTGTATGCAGGATCAGAACATGATCATGCAGCACAACAGCCTGAAGCACTTGACATCAACAAGTTGGTTTAAGAAAGGAGAATCTGAATTATGGCTACAGCAGTACAATATGCCGGCACAGGTCGTCGTAAGAATTCAGTTGCTCGTGTACGTTTGGTTCCAGGTAATGGCCAAATTACAATGAACGGCAAGGCAATCGAAGAATACATTCCTTTCGCTAACTTGCGTGAAGTTGTTTTGCAACCATTCAACGCTACTGAAACATTGGGTAACTACGATGTATTAGTTAACGTTGTTGGTGGTGGTTATTCTGGTCAAGCTGGTGCAACTCGTCACGGTATCGCCCGTGCTTTGTTGACAGTAGATCCTGATTTCCGTGCAGCATTGAAGGCAGCAGGTTTGTTGACTCGTGACTCACGTATGAAGGAACGTAAGAAGCCAGGTTTGAAGAAAGCCCGTAAGGCATCACAGTTCTCAAAGCGTTAATATTTTATTGGTTATATAGACTCTTAATATATAAGCGTTTTTGATTTATAGCGTGATTAAAAGTGTTGAGCAAAATTCGTTCAACACTTTTTTTACTGCGTTTTTAATCAATGCAATAAGTGGCAATGTTTCTTTTTTTATAAAATAATTCAGTGGATTACCGAAGGGTTATGGGCGACCAATAATGTGGAAAATTTCGATTATTAAGCGGTTAAATTGAAAAGTAAGGAAATGAATTCAACTTTAAGTTTGTGAATAGTAATCGAACAAATTGTGAATTCGATTTAATTGGCAAATTGAGGTGATATAATAATTTTCGGAAAGTTGCTATTTGTTACTTATATTTGAAAGGAATTTACATATTGTGCATTCAATTTTAGGTGTCATCGCAATGGGGGCAATCATTTATAGAAATGTTCCTGCATTAATTGCTCTGAAAAAAGGAACGTTTCAGCCTAGTTCACCAACCTGCTTTATCTGGGCCACTATTTCATTTATTGAGGCTATCATTATTTTAAGTAGCCACGGAGGTTGGGCTGCAACTTCAACAGTTGTGACCACAATATTTTGCTCTTTCTTTGGCTTAAAAGGCATCAAGTTTATCAAGCAACAGCCTGTCTCAGTTAAGTTTCTTGGCACTATGGCTTTCTTCATAGTAGTACCAACGACACTATCTATTTTAAACGTAATCCCTTTAAGTTGGTAACTTATTGATTTGGCCATTATTGAAGCTTTAGCAATTATTCCAACTATTAAGAAAATTAAAAAAGCACCATTTTCAGAAAACCTTGAACTATATGTATGGGGAGACGCAGCCATGATTTTAAGCATTATAGCTGCTTCAAATATCAATTTTAATACAGTCTTTATACCTTTACTATGGATCGTTATTCTGACAGGCACGATCATTTATATGTTGGTTTTGCGTAAAGGTACTGTCAATCAAAATAAGCCAGTAACTCAAAATGCTGATTCAACAGTTATTTAAGGTCACAGATAATCGCCCTGGTGATTTCAAAGCGTCTAATCCTTGTATTAGACGCTTTTTGTTTTCTCCTAATAAAAAACATCAACAAAATGTAAGCGGTTACGTTATAATGTTATTAATGGAAAAGGAGCGAATAAATGCCAGAATTAGGACTATCAATTTATCCATCACAAGCAAGTTTTGAAGATAATGCAGCCTATTTAAAGCAAGCTGCGCAGTATGGTTTCACAAGAATTTTTACATCGTTATTAGAAATAAAAGGTGATGCAGATGCAGTTATTGCTGACTTTAAAAAAATAATTGCTGTTGGTAATGACTTGGGGATGAAAACAATCCTTGACATAAATCCAGCCCTTTTTGACCAATTAGGCGTTGATTACAATAATTTGAAATTCTTTGCTGACTTGGGCGCTTGGGGCATACGGCTTGATTTAGGTTTCACAGGGCAAGAAGAAGCGGCAATGACGCAAAATCCCTATGGTCTCAAAATCGAGGTCAATATGTCTCGAGGAACACACTATATTGATCAAATCGTTGATTATGTGCCAAATCGTGATAACCTGATTGGGTCACATAATTTTTACCCACAGCGATTTACGGGATTGGGACGTGACTATTTTGCTAACACGTCAACACAATATCGTAATCATCACTTACGGACAGCCGCATTCGTAAATGCACCCAGTGGCACTTTTGGCCCTTGGCCAGTATCTGATGGTCTCGTTTCACTTGAAGATCATCGTAATTTACCAATTGCAACACAGATTCAAGAATTGCGGTTGGGCGGTTTAATTGATGACGTTATCATAGGCAATGCATTTGCGTCGGAAGCCGATTTAAAGGCGGCTGGTGATGCTTTTAAACTCGGACGTCCACGACTACGCGTTGTGACGGCAAATGACTTGAGTCAAGCAGAACAAGCGGTGCTCTTTAATCAAGAACAAATGTATCGTGGTGACAAATCTGACTATGTTTTGCGGTCTTCCATGACACGTGTTATCTATAAAGACGAAGATTTTCCAGCTAAACACACCAACGCGATTAAACGTGGTGACTTATTAATTGACAATAATGAATTTGGTCAATATAAAGGCGAACTGCAAATTGCGTTGCGTGATTTACCCAACGATGGTCGCATCAATGTGGTTGGCCACATTCATGAAGATGACTTGAATTTATTACCACTAATTCAACCATGGGGCAATTTTGATTTGATACGTGGCTAAAAGGGGTTGTCAAGAACAACGATATTTGATATGATAGTAGAGTTGTTTGAGATATGGGAGTGTAGCGAAGTCTGGCTAAACGCGACGGACTGTAACTCCGTTCCTTCGGGTTCGTAGGTTCGAATCCTACCGCTCCCATTGCCGATTTAATAGTTAACGGCAAAATAAATTAACTATTGCCCCTTCGCCAAGCGGTAAGGCATCGGTTTTTGGTACCGACATGCGCTGGTTCGAATCCAGCAGGGGCAATCTAAAAAGCCTCATACCATAGGGGCTTTTTTTCTTTGATTAATTATAGTGCCCACAAAAAAACGCTCACTAATGTGAACGTTCGTAGTGCAGCTGGCGGGAGTCGAACCCGCACGCCCTAAAACGGGCACAGGATCCTTAATCCTGCGCGTCTGCCAATTCCGCCACAGCTGCATATTATAATTGGCAACTCTATAATTATACCCATTTAATGCTGACACGTCAATAGAATTCTACTGACGCGACACCTCGAAGTTTGATAAAATGGAGGTAATGGAGAAATGATATGAAATTTTTTAATCGTAAAAAAGCCGAAGAAGATAATCCTGAAGTTAAAGCGCAAACTGAAATTTTACAAAACGAAAACGATGATTTACTAGATCAAATAGAGGCGTTGAAACTTGATGTCACTGAACTGAAAGCTGAAAATATACGTCTGTCAGAGTTATTAACGACCAGTAAATACTATCGGACATTAGTTAAAACAGGTGGCGGACTATCAGCTCTATTTTTGAGTTATATTCTACTGTCAGTCGTTGGTGAATCCTCACGGGATATTATTTGGTTACTGTTAATTGAAGCGGCATTTATTTTCATGATGCTCAAAGGAGACGAAAAATGAGTCAACATAAAGCGGCACGTGTGCCATTCGTGGTTGCTAACTGGAAAATTAACAAATTGCATGCAGATGTGATGGCGTTTTTGAATGAGGTTAATGACAAAGTACCTGACCAAAAAGTCGTCGAAACTGGTATTGCGGCACAAGATTTATTTTTGGCAGACATGGTTCGTGCCACAGAAAAGTCACCAATTCATGTAGTAGCGGAAAATGTTCATTGGGAAGATTGTGGTGCCTATACAGGAGAAACTTCCCCTAAAGCACTTAAGGACATTGGTGCCAAATATGTGCTGATTGGTCATTTTGAACGCCGAAAGTTTTTTAATGAAACTGATTCAACTGTCAACCTAAAAGTAACTGCTGCCTTACGTAACGGGTTACGCCCCATTATTGATGTTGATGAAGATATGAGTACTTATGCGCAATTCATGGATGCTGAACCATCTGTGGCACAAGTCGCAGCTGCCTTGGCAGGCGTTTCAGTTGATCAAATTCGCAATGTCACATTGGCTTACGAACCAACTTGGGCGATTGGCTCGGGAGAAGCAGCAAGTGCAGACCAAGCACAAAAAGCTGCTCACTTAATCAGACAAACGTTAGCCAAACTTTATTCACCAGTCATTGCGGAACAAGTTAGAATTTTATATGGTGGTTCTGTTACGCCTGCAAATGCCCGAGAGATTATGCTCCAAGACGATATTGATGGGGTACTCGTCGGCACCGCAGCGTTAGATCCGCAGAAGTTTTTGGAATTGGTAGCGATTGCCCATAACCCGACTATTCCTGATTTTGATACAGAAGAGGTTTAATCAACAATTATTTGGTTGTGATCCCATTATCAATTTTTGGCAAATTATCGCTGCTGTGTGATATAATAAACATGGTATAAAACCGAAAACCAAAGGAGAATAGACACATGTCTTTAATCACTGATATTATCGCACGCGAAGTCCTTGACTCACGTGGAAACCCTACACTTGAAGCTGAAGTTATCACAGAATTAGGTGGCTTTGGTCGTGGTATGGTGCCTTCTGGTGCTTCAACAGGTGAACACGAAGCTGTTGAATTGCGTGATGGCGACAAGTCACGTTTCTCAGGTAAGGGTACAACAAAGGCTGTTGCCAATGTTAACGATGTTATCGCAAAGGCATTGGTTGGTAAGTTTGATGTTACTGATCAACGCGCTATCGACCAAGCTATGATCGAATTGGACGGTACAGAAAACAAGGGTAAGTTGGGTGCCAACGCTATTTTGGCCGTTTCAATTGCTGCTGCCCGTGCTGCTGCTGATGAATTAGGTGTGCCTTTGTTCTCATACATTGGTGGTATGAACTCATACGTTTTGCCAACACCAATGATGAACGTTATCAACGGTGGTGCTCACTCAGCTAACAAAGTTGACTTCCAAGAATTCATGATTATGCCTGTTGGTGCTCCAACAGTTAAAGAAGCAATTCGTTACGGTTCAGAAACTTTCCACGCTTTGAAGAAATTGTTGGAAGCTGATGGTAAGGCAACTTCAGTTGGTGATGAAGGTGGATTTGCCCCTGACTTTGCTGATAATGAAGAACCTTTGAAGTACTTGATCCGTGCGATTGAAGCTGCTGGTTACAAGCCAGGAAAAGATATTGCGATTGCTGTCGATGTTGCCTCATCAGAATTGTACGATGCAGAATCAAAGACATACAAGCTACGTTGGTCAACAGGTGAAGAATTCACAACACCTGAATTTATCAAGTATCTTGAAGATTTGGCAGATCGTTACCCAATCATCTCAATCGAAGATCCTATTGATGAAAATGAATGGGAAGACTGGGCTACAATTACTGCTGAATTGGGCAAGAAAGTTCAATTGGTTGGTGATGACTTCTTCGTTACTAACACACAATACTTGGCTAAGGGTATCAAGATGGGTGCTGCTAACTCAATTTTGATCAAGGTTAACCAAATTGGTACTTTGACAGAAACTTTGGAAGCTATTGAAATGGCTAAAGAAGCTGGCTACACAGCTATTGTTTCACACCGTTCAGGTGAAACAGAAGATACAACAATTTCTGACTTGGTTGTGGCTACTAACGCTGGTCAAATCAAGACTGGTTCATTGTCACGTACTGACCGTATTGCAAAGTACAACCAATTGATCCGTATTGAAGAATTGTTGGACACAACTGCAAAGTATAAGGGTATCCACTCATTCTACAACTTGTCAGCTGATGCTCGCGAAGCAATTGAAAACAAGTAATTTAACTTTACTAAATCATCTCGTTAAGAGATGATTTTTTAGTATCTAAAAAATCAAAAGGGTAAAATAATCATGGTACCAACAGATAATCTTTTAAAACCCGCTCCGACTGACAATATGATTAAACGATGTGAGTGGGTTAGCCACTATTCAGCCACTGACATGATGACAAAATATCATGATACTGAGTGGGGAAAACCATTACGTGGTAATGATGTTAAGTTATTTGAATTGCTCACTTTGGAAATATTTCAAGCTGGATTAAGTTGGGAAATATCATTGAAAAAGCGCTCGGGATTGAACGAAGCTTTTTTTCATTTTGACGTTGACCGTGTCGCAAGTATGACGGAAGCTGATGTTTTGCGTTTAAAGCAAGATGAAAATATCATTCGTAATGGTTTAAAGATTGCGGCTACAATTAACAATGCTCGGATTATTAAGCATTTACAGGGTACTTTTGGTAGCCTATCTGAATATATGTGGCACTTCACTGATAATCAAACAATTAATCATCATATTACGCGACCATCAGAAATTGTTGCGCAGAATGCATTATCTCAGCAGGTCGCTAAAGATATGAAAAAGCAAGGATTTAAATTTGCTGGTCCGGTGACAATATATTCTTATTTGCAAGCGATGGGTGTTATTAACGACCATGAGTCGACATGTGATTTTAATCCAGAATGAGTGTCTGAATATTATTATGGTATTTTAATGATAATTGTAAACAATATCTTTACAAAAATATGTTAAACTAGCCAGAGAGGACACTTTTAATGGCAAAATTACAAGGTATTATTTTACTCAACTCAGGTGTTGCAGAATTACAAATTGTTGATGGCAGTGGTCATAAAATTGAAACTGTCAAACGTGAATATAGTGAAAATGATTTAGAGCTGAGGCATTTTTCAACCGAGGTCATGCAGCGTGCCTTATCTCAATTACAGCGTTTTCAGCAATTGTTGCGAGATTATGATGTGACGACTGTTCGTCTATTTGGTAGTGAAAATTTGTCAAAAATGCCTAACGCTGTGTACTTTGTTGATCAGGTAGAAAATGTGACAGGATTAACATTGCGTTGGTTAAATGCGAATCAAGAAAATTACTATCGCCAATTGGCACTACGCATGCATGAACAAAAGGTTTTAAGTGGTGGAAATGCTTTTGTTTTAGGTGTTAGCTCTACGAGAATTGATTTGTCTTACTTTGAAAATGAACAGTTTAAATTTTCACAACATTCTGCTATTGGACCGGTTAGATTGACCCAATCAATTCGCAAAATGACAGCAGAAATCACACAGATTTCAGATCTTGTACCTGAATTTATTAATAGTAAACTTGCTGATTTTTGGCATATGTTGCCACCTTTTCAACAAGCCGACAGTGTTGTTTTGTTAGGTGCTGATGTTTTAAACAACGTGTTTTTGGCGAATCAATCTTCAGTAACTATTACGAAAAAAGATGTTGAGAATCTGGTTGCAAATTTTACTCGTATGAATAATCAAGCAATTTCGGAAGAATACACCATTGACGATAAAGATATTTGGATGATTTACATGGAAGCTGTATTAGTGCTCAATGTGATGTCTGCTGTATCTGCCAAAAAGTTGCATATTAGTAATTTAACCGTATTGGATGGGTTAGTTGTTAAAGACACAACGGCGCAACAAGACATTATTACGGCAGCGCGCGGGATTGCTGATCGTTATATGGTTGAGGATAAGCATCGTGAAATTGTTCTACAATATGCATGGCGATTATTTGATCGTTTGAAAAAAATTCATCGTTTGGACGCGCGTGATCGTCTTTTGCTAGGGGTCGCTGCTTTGACACATGATGTCGGTAGTTTTATTAATTCACAGCGACATTATCAGTATTCGGAAGAAATATTAGAGGGAATTGACTTTCATGGTTTGTCGACTTCGGAACAACGCATGATTGCAGCCATAGCACGCTATCATAGCGCTGAAACGCCGGACAATGCATTACGTGCTACCAATGAGTTTTCCCCAAGGCAGCGTATCCGAATTGCTAAGATGGCTGCGCTACTAAGATTAGCAGATGCGTTGGATGATAGTCGTTTGCAAAAAATTACTAAATTAACGGTGTCTGTGCAAGCAGAAAAAGTTGTTGTGACAGGGCACACACCGTTAGATTTGCAATTAGAAATTTATGTTTTTACTGACAAGGCAAGGTTCTTTGAGGCAGTGTTTGGTATGCCTATTGTGTTGAAACGACAAGGGAAGAGAGGCTAGGCAACGATTATGAGTGAATTAAAATTACCAAAATACTATGTCAATCGAGAAGTAAGTTGGTTAGCGTTCAATGACCGTGTTTTAGAGGAAGCAAGAGATACTCAAAATCCATTATTAGAACGAGCCAAGTTTTTAGCTATCACGCAAAAAAATATGGATGAGTGGTTCATGGTGCGTGTAGCGAGTTTGCAGCAGCAAGTTTTTGTTGGACATGACAAGCCTGATGCAGCAGGACTACTGCCAAAAGAACAGCTAGATATTATTTCTGAAGCAGCTGGAGAACAAATTAAAAATCAGTACCAAGTATTAAATCGCAGTATTTTACCAGCACTCAAAAAAAATGGTTATGAGTTAAAGCATGCCGAAGATTTAAGTGCCGAACAGCTAAGTTTTTTAAAGCGCTTTTTTGATGAGGAATTGTTGCCGGTCTTAACGCCAATGGCAATTGACAGCACGCGTCCGTTTCCATTTTTGGCAAATGATACGTTGAACATTGGTGTTCGCTTAAAAAAAGACGATGAAAAATCAGAAAAGCATATAGCTGTCTTGCAGGTCCCAACAACATCAGGACGTGTGATTGCATTACCAGAGTCTAATCAAGTCATTTTGATTGAAGAAGTCGTCCAGCAGTTTCTTGATGCATTATTTCAAGGCTATACGATTAAAGAGTCAACGGTCTTCCATATTTTGCGCGATATGGAATTAGACGTCGCTGATGATGAAGATACGCCAAACATTCTGCAAGAAGTGCAAAGTAAATTGCAAGAACGTGAGCGTGGTCGCGTTATTCGCGTCATTGTTAGTGCCAACACAAGCAAAACGTTGATGAATAAGCTAATTAAAGCGTTAGAAGTACCAGATGAACGTGTATATGATGTAAATGGCGCAATCGATTTAACGTTTTTAGATGCTTGGCTGAAGTTGATTGATGCGCCAACGCTAGAATTTTCACATTTTAAGGGCTATGAAAATCCTGATTTGGTACCTGAAAAAATGTTTGCCAGTATTAAACAACGTGATTATCTATTGCACCATCCTTATGACACTTTCAAACCAGTGGTGCAGTTTATTCAAACGGCTGCTCGCGATGAAAATGTTTTGGCAATTAAAATGACACTCTATCGTGTTTCAGGTAATTCACCAATCATCAAAGCATTGGCAGACGCAGCGCAACAAGGAAAACAAGTGACTGTGCTAGTTGAAATTAAAGCCCGCTTTGATGAAGAAAATAATGTTCACTGGGCGAGGGAATTAGAGCAAAAAGGTGTTCATGTTGTCTATGGATTGCGTGGTTTAAAAGTTCACGCCAAAGTTGCATTGGTGGTTCGTCGGGAAGATGATACCATTCGACGGTATGTCCATTTAGGAACCGGTAATTATAATGACGTGACAGCTAATTTTTATACAGACCTTGGCTTGTTTACCAGTGATGGTGAGTTAGGAGCAGATGTTGCTTCTATTTTTAATATTTTGACTGGCTATTCAGATCCCGTGTATTTCCACCAATTGCATATGTCACCAGAGGGCATTCGCGAGTTTATTTACGACAGAATTCACGCTGAAATGGCCAATGCAAAAGCTGGCAAACCAGCAGGCATTAAAATGAAATTTAACTCACTCTCAGATGAACACATGATTCGACATTTATATGAAGCCAGTGAGGCTGGTGTACCAGTTGAATTAATTGTGCGTGGTATTGTGATGTTACGTGTTGGTATTCCAAAAATTAGTGATAAGATTGAAGTACATTCGATTGTTGGTCGTTTTTTGGAGCATAGTCGCATTTATAGTTTTGAAAATGATGGGAACCCAGAAGTTTACCTATCATCAGCGGATTTGATGACCAGAAATTTGGATCGCCGTGTTGAGTTGCTATTTCCTATTAAGAATCTTACCCTACGACAACGTGTATTATCAATTTTCCAAACCATGTGGGAAGACAATGTTAAAACACGTGTTTTGCAAGACGATGGTGTGTTTGAAAAAATTGATCGACGGGGTTTGTCGGCTAGCAATGCTCAAGAGTTCTTCATTGCGGCCTCATTGGCAGAACAAATTGAATTACAACAACGTGAAGAGGCGTTACATCGGCGCCGAGATTTCGAACCAATCAACAATCCATTTACAGGGGAGGAAGTATGACAATACTAGCGGTAATAGACTTAGGATCTAACTCAGTCCGTATGACGATTAGTAAATACCATCAAGATGGTCACTATGAGGTGTTGGAACGTTATCAAGAAATGGTACGTTTGTCTGAAGGCATGGGTGAAGATAAAATTTTGCAACCAGAAGCCATTGAGCGGACATTAGATGCGCTTAAACATTTTAAAAAAGCGTTATCAGTTTATCCTGAAACAGATATTAATGTGAGGGCCGTAGCGACGGCTGCAGTACGTCAGGCTGCTAACCAAGATGAATTTTTAGTGGCGTTTAAAAATACAATGGTGTGGCCGTTGGAAGTCTTAACTGGTGAGCAGGAAGCGCATTTTGATTATGTTGGTATTGTCAACACACTTAACATCAATGATGCGTTGATACTAGACACTGGCGGTGCTTCGGCTGAATTAGTGCTAGTCAGAAACAAGGAAGCGTTACATGAAGTGAGTTTGCCCATTGGCGCTGTCACAATTAGTGAAGGTTACCTAGAAAAAGATATTGTAAGCGCGGCTTCATTGTTTGAAGCTACCGTTGCCTTACGCAGAATGTTTGGTGATGTCTCGTGGCTAAATGAGGCAGCAAATTTACCTTTGGTTGCGCTAGGAGGCAGCAATAGAACATTAGCAAAGATTTCGCGTCGACAGAAGAAAATTGTTGATTTACCAGTTCATGGCTACCATTTGAGCACACAAGATGCTACTGCGATTTATCAAATGATCTTAAGTAAAGATTTGAATGAACGTAAAAAAATGGCTGGTTTAGCTAAAGAACGTGGGGATATTATTATTGGTGGATTACTACCTTTGATGGAATTGCTGATTTTATTGAGTGGACAGCAGGTTATTTTCTCTCAATCTGGTCTACGTGAAGGCATTTTATTTGAAACAATCAAACGTGAAACAGGACATGATGTCATAGCACCTGAGCCAGCAGCCATGACAATTGACTAATAAAACTTACTAACATTAAAGGTGAAGATTAATCTCGGCGGAGATAGTCTTCACCTATTTTTGATTTATTCTAAAATAGGTTGTGAAGCATAGGTCGCGGAGTTTTTTGGCACTGGATGTCGTGAATAAAAGTGGCCGTTTCACTGGCGTTACCACACAATTTGTTCTTAGTAAGTTAGACGCTAGACGTCGAGTATAGAAAATTAGATGGTGATGGCTGCCAGTGACT
>NZ_MOWQ01000009.1:0-51142 GCF_002095565.1 Leuconostoc sp. BM2
GAATCTAAGCTCATATAACTCATAATTTCACCTCTTAATTAACAAACCATGGGAACGTTTTAAAATAGTAATTTAAAACGTTTATTTGTCGTTCAACCAAATTATTATTCTACATTTAGTTGTTTTTTTTGACTTTTAACATAGTTTGTCTTTCTAATACTTGTCAGCATTATAGCACATTTTTCGGGGATGAATAAGGTGGATGATTATAATTTTATTGACATGTAATCTCATAACTGTATAATAAAAACGTGATATCATTTGATATAAAAACGTTTTTAAACTGGCTGCGATGATATTTGTCATCGCCTAACCCGTGTTTGGAGGTAGCGCAATGATTGCTATGAATAATAATTTTGATGTTGAGTGTGCACAATTTCTGCAAGCATAACTTTCAAAATTGTGCACTAGATTGCATGTAGGTTGTTCGATACGTTGACCTACTTATTTAGAGTACAAGGATAAAAAATTGAATAGAATAAAACAATATCATGTTTCTTGCTTGGTGGAGGTACGTCATGACAACAATTGAGGTACGTCACTTAAGAAGAACATTTAACGAGGTAAGTGAATTTGTGGCCGTTGATGATGTTTCTTTTAAGATCGAATCAGGTCAAATAGTGGCGTTACTAGGGCCAAATGGTGCTGGTAAAACGACTACTGTTAAAATGATTTCTGGTTATCTGACACCAACAAGTGGTGATGTATTGGTGGATGGTGTGAACATATTAACCCATCAAAAATTGATGGCTACCAATATTGCTACGGTTTTTGGTGGTGAATTAGGCTTTTATGCACGGGCGACAGCCTATGATAATTTGAACTTTTTTGCAACATTGTTTGGCATTCCACGTCGCGAAAGACGTAGTCGCATATATCAAGCACTACGAAATGTTGAGCTCGCCAATGTTAGTGACAAAAAGTTAGCACAATTTTCGCGTGGCATGCGACAGAGAATGCACATCGCTCGTGCTTTATTGAAGGCCACGAATGTTATTTTGCTTGACGAACCAACCAGCGGGTTGGATGTGGAAATCTCTCATGAAATACGGCGCTTGGTACGCGGATTAGCAGATCAAGGTAAAACAATTTTGCTGACAAGTCATACAATGACTGAGGTTGAGGATTTAGCAGATCGTGTTTTGCTAATCGGCGGAGGTAAAATTCTTCATGATGGGACGGTGGCAAGTGTGGTTGCCTTATCAGGTGTTACCAAAGTTGATCGGCCAGCAACGCTTGAAGAGTCCTACTTGGCGCTTGCGCCAGAATTGAGGCGTTAACATGATTGACTTTATGACGCTGACTTGGTTTCATTTGAAGTTGTTTGCTCAAAACAGCTATTTTCGTACGATTGTTTTTGTGACTACGATTGGCTACGTATTGATGCAATATGTCGCTGCAAACGCTGTTCATGATTTGGGCAACCAAACGATTTGGTTGCGAGCAGGTATTATTGGTACTTGGGCGGCTGGTACATCTGCAGCAGGTGTTATACCATACCAACGTGCGCAAGGTACTCTGGCTTACGTTCTTGATACCAGCAAAGGAGAAGCGGTGAGTTTGGCGACTCTGATAATCCCAGCAGCGTGTTTTGGTTTGTTAGCATTTCCTGTTGCTTGGCTTGTGAGTTTGGTGTTGGGCATTAATACCACAGGTATTAGTTGGATGCTAGGGTTGGGTGTTATAACGCTATGGTTAAGCGTCATATTACTAGATTTTGTGGTAGCTGGCTTATTTGTATTAACACCAAATGCCATGTTGTATGAAAGCCTTTTATTAGTACCGATTTTGATTGGGGCTGGTATCTACACTGTTCCCCAACGCTATCAAATGGTAGTTGAAGTGTTACGGTTGTTTTTACCTATGGCAACGCCTGTGAAACTGATTTTACAACCTAAATTGGTTACTGGTTTTGATGTGTTACAAATGTTGATACTCAGTCTAGTATGGCTATTTTTGGCACATTTTCTGTTGAAAATATCTTTACAACGACTACGTGTTACTGGTGATATGGTGGTGGTCTAATGTTAAAAATAGACTTGCTTTCATTACCTTATTTCAGAAATTGGCGAACGTTTGTTGTTAGTTTTGTGATTGCACCTGTTCTCGAAATCCTAATGGTTGGATTATTGCGTGCCCAATTTAGTTCAATCTCGGCTATTAAGTCAGTGGTGGCCATCAGCTTAATGACAGCTGTTGGCACACTACTAGGCAGTTTATCATCGCTTTTTGTTAACGATCAGGTTCACGGAGTTGCCTTGGAGATGGCGGTAGTATCACCTTATTCAGTAAAATATTGGACTAGTAAATTTAGTGCAGTCTGGATTGTTGCGTTAGGGCAGGTAATCATTACCCTATTTTTAGTGACAATTGTGACGCGAGATGTGTCATGGTTGAGTCGAGCTGTTCTGGTGCTACCACTGCTCCTGCTTTATGGTAGTATCATTGCTTTTGTTTCGGTTATAGTGTCGTGGCAGCACGACGATCCTTATTTGACGGCAAACATTTTAGGGACTGTTCTTATTTTACTCAGTGGTGTTATTGTACCAGTATCACTTTATCCTAAATGGTTAGACTTTCTCACGCAGTGCTTACCATTTTCACAGACAATGCAATGGTTTCTAACTGGATCAGGGAGTCTATTCCTTGATAGTGTTGTCGCAGGAATCTGGTTACTGATAGGAATCACCATGTATCATTATCAAATTAAACGTGTTAAACGGTATGCCATGATTCAGTGATATAATTTTTATGTGGTTATTGTGATATTTTTAAATTTAATTATGACAAAACTGTTGACATTCTGTGGATATAAAGTTATAGTTAAAAGCAACATAAACGTTGAAGAGATAAGTACCATAAAATGCCTTAAAAAGAGAGTCTGTCGTTGGTGAAAGCAGATAAGGTTGATTCTGGGAAAATGGTCTTGGAGTTTTCACGGATACGAGCAAGCGTCCACTCATATGTGCAACGCAGTAAGTTGAAATCGGGTGTCACCCGTTACCAGACAACGTATTACCAAAGACTTTCACAGATGTTCTCGACGAAAGAGTAGCGGCGTACGTTTGGAGGTGTGGGTGCGAGAACCTACATGAACACCGGGTGGTAACACGTTTTTAACGTCCCGCAATCTATTATTAATAGATTGCGGTTTTTTTGTGTTATTTTGCTAAATTGTCAAATTAAGGAGGTAAGTTATGAGTGTTATTTTAGAAAATGGTTTATTAAAACAGCAGCAGACGATGATTGGTTCATACAAATTACTACAACCAACAATAACGATTCTATTAGTTAATCTGATGCCCAATCGCTTACAAACAGAAAAACAATTTGTCCGGCTGTTAAACTTACTATCGATCAACGTACGTGTTACGTTTGCGGTACCAGCCACTCATAATTTGCGTCATAGTGCAATTGAAGTTGCTGATAATTATTTGACATTAGAGGATATTTGGCACCAACAATATGATGGGTTGATCGTAACTGGCGCGCCTGTTGATCAAATCAAGTTTGAGCAAATAGACTATTGGGAAGAATTTCAGCATTTGTTGCAGTGGCGAAAAACGAGTGTTACGGAAAGTTTGTTTGCTTGTTGGGCGACTTATGCGGCAGGTTATGCTGAAAGAAATTTTCCAGTCAAAGCGATTAAAAACAAAGTGTCAGGGGTTTATCGACCTAGCCATGTAACGCGAAGTAAATTATCTTTTGGGTTAGAAGTGCTGAAAATGCCGCAATCGCGATACTTTACTGTACCGGCATTAGGCGTACCACGACGTCTAAAAGTAGCTGACGATAACGAATTGGGTGCGTTTATTCTCCGAGACGAAGGGGTGAACTCGACGTATATTACCGGTCATCTAGAATATGATACAACAACGTTGGCCGATGAATATGAACGCGACTTAGTAATTGATAACACGATACTTGCACCGGAAAATTATTTTGTCGATGGCTATCCAGTCAACAGTTGGCAACAAACGGCAAACCAATTTTTTAAAAATCGGGGTCAACTGATTGTGGCAAACACGCACAAAATAACAGCAATTAACCTAATATCAGCATTGAATTGAGAAACTTATGACAAATATAGACACTTTATTAGCACAAGGTGGTAATGGCACCGACGATATTAAAACAGGAGCAGTTGTTAGTCCACTGTATTTTTCAACGGCTTATCGGCATCCGGGTTTAGGAGAATCAACAGGATTTGACTACGCCCGAATGAATACACCAACCAGAAGTATTTTGGAAGAACAATTAGCCGAGTTAGAGCATGGCCGGCAAGCATTTGCTACAAGTTCCGGCATGGCAGCAATTGACTTAGTGTTTGCTGCTTTAATTAGAAATGGTGATCATTTTATTACGTCAGATGATTTGTATGGGGGGACATACCGTTACTTTGATAGTTTAGTTGACCAGAGTGGTGTGACCTATGACGACTGGACCGATGGGGATGACATTTTGAGACTCATTAAACCAGAGACCAAGTTAATTTGGATTGAGACACCTTCCAATCCGACTATGAAAGTCATTGATATTCATTGGTTATGTGAAACGGTCAAAGCGGTGCGTCCGGATATATTAGTCGCGGTAGACAACACATTTCTAACGCCTATTTTCCAAAACCCGATACTACTCGGCGCTGATATTGTCGTTCATTCTGCTACAAAGTATTTAGGCGGGCATAATGATATTTTAGCTGGTGTTGTCGTTGCTGGGCGAGATGATTTGGCCCAAAAAATTGAAGATACATTAGTCACACGTGGGCAGGTGCTAGATTCGTTTAGTGCTTGGTTATTGTTAAGAAGCTTGAAGACCTTACATTTGAGAATGGCAAGGCATAATGAAAATGGCCATTTCCTAGCTGAAAAATTAGCTAATGTTTCAGGGGTAGAACGTGTTTTGTATGCAGGATTAGGCGGTATGGTGAGCTTTTATTTGTCAGAGGATTATGATGTTGATCGTTTTTTGCAAGGGCTAAATATTTGTTCATTTGCTGAAAGTCTAGGTGGGCCTGAAACGTTGATTACAATACCATCTGTTCAAACACATCATGATATGACAGCAGAACAACGAGAAAAACTCGGAATTACGGATCATCTTGTGCGTGTCAGTGCAGGTCTTGAGGAAAAGCATGATATTTTAGATGATTTGGTAAATGCAATACAGGGGGCAAGGCAATGAGCGAATGGACAGATATTATTCAAGCAGCAACTGTGCACGATCCTATATCTGGCGCGATTAACACGCCTATTCAATTAAGTTCGACATTTGATCAACCATAATTTGATCAGTTTGGTGAATATGACTACGCACGATCCGGCAATCCAACGCGCGAGGCAGGCGAACAAGCTATTGCAACACTAGAGCATGGTCAATATGGTTATTTGTTTAGCACTGGGATGGCAGCAATCAGCAGTGTGTTATTTACCTTATCGGCTGGGGATCATTTAGTTGTAAGTCAGCATGTATACGGTGGAACATTCCGCGTGTTGGAAGAAATTTTACCACGTTGGGGGATTACACATAACTTTGTCGATTTTGCTGATGAATCGGCTATTGAAGCGGCTATTACGCCAGAAACCAAAGCGCTGTATATTGAAACGCCATCCAATCCCATTTTGCATATTACGGATATTAAAGCAGTAGTAGCCATTGCTAAAGCACACGGGTTAATCACAATTGCTGATAATACATTTATGTCACCATTTCTGCAAAAGCCATTAGATTTAGGCGTAGATATCGTTGTCCACTCAGCAACCAAATTTTTGGCAGGACATTCAGATATTTTGGCAGGAGCAGTCGCGGTCAATGACCAGCAATTAGCTGATAAGATTTACTTTATTCAAAATGCTGTTGGTGCAACCCTTGGTGTTTTGGATACATGGTTATTATTACGAGGCATCAAAACATTAGGTGTTCGAATGTCGCATGCTGCTCATTCTGCACAAGAAATTGCTGAACATTTAGCACAACATCCTAAAATCGTGAACGTACTATATCCCGGCCTGGCAACACATCCCGGGCACGATGTTCACTTAGCACAAGCAAAAAATGGTGGCGCTGTATTGAGTTTTGATGTTGGTAGTGAAGCCAATGCCAGACGACTCGTTTCCGCACTTAAAATACCCGCATTCTCAGTCAGTTTGGGAGCTGTGGAAAGTATCATCAGTTATCCACCTAAAATGAGCCACGCTGAACTCAATCAAACAGAATTGATAAAGACTGGTATAAGTCCTGGATTACTGAGATTTTCAGTGGGATTAGAGGATATGGCTGATTTAATTAGTGATTTAGACGCTGGATTAGCAACAATTTGAACATAAGAAGGAGAGAAAACATGACAACTGCAGGAAAATTAAACTATCATTTTGACCAAGTGGGTTCGTATTTACGTCCTAATAACTTGAAAGAGGCACGTGAACAGTACGCTGATGGTGAAATCACAGCTGATGCATTGCGTGAGGTACAACAGGCAGAAATCAAAAAGTTAGTGGCTAAGCAAGTAGAAGCTGGTCTATTGGCAGTGACGGACGGTGAATTTAATCGTTCATGGTGGCATTTGGATTTCTTAGGTCAATTGGGTGGTTTTGAATTTTATGATCAAGAAGATTCATACAAATTTCATGGTGAAAAAACGCGGTCTACTAACGTACGTATCAATGGTAAGGTTCATGCTAATTTGGATCATCCATTCTTTAAAGATTTTCAATATTTGAAATCAATCGTGCCAGACGGTGTGGAACCTAAACAAACGATTCCATCACCTAGTTTAATCATCAATCGTGATCACCGTTCTGATTTGTGGTCAAAGTATTATGATACATGGGAAGCCTTTTTAGATGATTTGGCACAAGCCTATCATGACACATTGCAACATTTTTATGATTTGGGTGCACGTTATATTCAACTCGATGATACAACTTGGGCGTATTTAATCGCACAACTTAATGCGAGTGCAGAAAACCCTGAGCAACATGCACAATTTGTGAAGACAGCTGAAGATGATGTCTATGTGATCAACAAGGCATTAGCTGGGTTGCCAGAGGACCTTAAATTGTCGACGCACATTTGTCGCGGTAACTTTAAATCAACTTATTTGTTTGAGGGCGGCTATGAACCAGTGGCGAAATATTTGGGTCAACTAAACTATGACGCTTTTTTCTTGGAATATGATAACGATCGTTCCGGTGATTTTGAACCACTGACGACGATTTATAACGGACGAGACAATGTGGAAATTGTGCTGGGTTTGTTGACGTCTAAATCTGCGGATCTAGAAAATGTTGATGATGTGGTGGCGCGAATTAATGAAGCCGCAACCTTTGTGCCCAAAAAACAATTAGCATTGTCAACACAATGTGGTTTTTCGTCCACCGAAGAAGGAAATATTTTGACAATTCCTGATCAGTGGCGCAAACTTGACTTGGTTAAGCGTATTGCGGATGCTGAATTAGCTTAATTAGACTAAATAAGGAGATGGTATGGGCAAAAAAACTTGGTTTGTGATCTTGGTCGTTTTGGTCATTATTGTGGGTGGTGTGACATATGCAAACGCCTCAAAAAAGGCATCAACTAACACCATTACAATTGGTTCTGTCACCAGTGACGCCGATATTTGGCGCCATTTAGCAAAAAGCGACGCTGCCAAACGCTTAAAATTAAACATCAAAGTCAAAGAATTTACAGATGGTTTAACGCTTAACAAAGCAACAGCGGAGGGGCAAGTAGATGTTAACGCTTTTCAGTCATATAGCTACTTTCAAGCATTTAATCAAGACAGTAAAGATGGAAAACTAGTTGCCATTGGGACAACTTATCTGGAACCATTGGGTATTTATTCTAGTAAATATAAATCGGTAAAAGATATTCCGGATGGGGCAACGATTGCGATTGCCAAGGATCAAGCAGATGAGGCGCGCGGTCTAAAATTATTAGCTGATGCTGGTTTGATTAAGATTGCATCTGACTTTGGGGCTCTAGATGGTTTGGAAAAAGTAACGGCTAACTCGCACCATTTTAAATTTAAAGAAATTGATGATACAACTGGTGGGCGGCTACTACATGACAATGGCGTTGATGCTGTATTGATATCTAATTCGGTTTCACAAGCTGCAGGATTAAATGTTTTAAAAGATGCGATTTATTACGAACATATCAATAATCACACCCGCGCTAACGTCAATATTTTGGCAACAGCAGCTAAAAATAAAGACAATAAAACGTATCAAAAGTTGTTAACATTATACCGTGATTAGGCATCGCAAAAATACATCACCGACAAGTATCACGGTACAAAAACAGAAGTGGTCAAACCACTATCGTATTTTAAAGGAGTGAAATAATGTCAGAAACAGTTGTTGAAAGTTTTACCTTAGATCATACAAAAGTTAAAGCGCCTTATGTGCGTGTGATTGAAACACAAGCCGGTCCCAATGGTGGCAGTATTACTAACTATGATTTGCGCCTCACGCAACCTAACGAAACAGCCATTGAAACCGGTGGATTACATACTTTAGAGCATCTTTTTGCAGGTCTAGTACGTGATGAAATTGATGGCATTATTGATATTTCACCATTTGGTTGCCGTACCGGCTTCCATGTTATTTCATGGGTGAACTATGATTCTGAAACATTAGCTAAGGTATTCAAAAAAGTTTTGGAAAAAATTGTCAGTGACGAAGTAACCGAAATACCAGCTGCTGAAATTGAAAGCTGTGGTAACTTTAAAGATCATAGCCTTCATTCTGCTAAAGAATGGGCTAAAATTATTTTGGCACAAGGCATTTCAAGTGATGCTTTTGAACGCAAAGTTGTTTAGAATTAAATGAAAATAAGTTGACAAACTAATTAAAATAAGATATATTATTTCTAACGTAGAAAAGATAAGTAGTATTCTATCACATAAAGAGAGTTCACGTTTGGTGAGAGTGAATTGTGAGAAAATTCGAATATGGTCTTGGAGTGATTGATAATGTGAGTGGTCATTAGGTATGAACGCAAGCAGTGTCCGGGTGCGCCCGTTATAGCCGCGCCAATTCTTAATTGTATTTCAACAATTAATGATTGATGTTGAGGTGTGCTCGCGTGAGCAGCACATAAACACCGGGTGGTAACACGATAAGTCGTCCCGCAGTCTATTATTTTAGACTGCGGTTTTTTGATGGTTAGATGACTAGCGCATTTTGAAAGGAAGTTGCGATGACAATTAGATACCAAAAAATACAGTATTTATATGCAGACAAAGTTGCAACGGCCGTGTTTTTACGAGGAAGTGGTGCCCAAATGAGTGGGTAAATAATTGACAATTTGAAGTTGAAAAATATTGCATGATAACAACAGGAGAATAATAATGACAACACAAAAATTACAAAAAATTGGATTCCAACATGTTGGTTCATTTCTACGACCAGAAGCATTAAAGCAGGCGCGACAATCATTCGCCGCTGGAAATATAACTGCTGAAGAACTCGAAGGTGTCGAAAATTCGGCAATCACAGAACTAGTGAACAAAGAAGTTGAGGCAGGTTTAGACGTCGTCACAGATGGTGAGTTCCGTCGCTCGTATTGGCACTTGGATAATTTTTGGGGATTTGAAGGTGTCGAACGTTTTAACTACGGTGAGGGCTATTTCTTTGCACATGAAGAAACACGTGATGATTCAGCTCGTTTGACTGGTAAGTTAGGGTTTAATGCAGAGACGCATCCATTTATTCAACATTTTAAATTCGTCAAAGCTTTGGCAGATGAAGCTGGTGTGGCGGCTAAAATTACGATTCCCTCACCATCACAATTCTATGGTGAGCTGAGTCGTGGTGTGAACGTGGAACGTATTGCTAAGTATTATGATAGTGATGAAGCTTTGTTTGATGATATTAAACGTGTTTATCATGAAGAAATATTAGCTTTGTACGATGCTGGGGCGCGCACCATTCAACTTGACGACTGTACTTGGGGATTACTAGTTGATCCAAAGTTTAAGGATGTTTATGCTGCAACTGGTTTTGATATCAATGATTTGAAAAAGTTATATCTTGATTTGAACAATGGGGCGATTGCTGATTTACCTGACGATTTAACCATTAATACACACGTTTGTCGTGGTAATTATCACTCTGACTGGGCAACAAGTGGTGGTTACGATGATGTAGCAGATCAATTATTTGGTCAAGAAAACGTCACTAATTATTTCTTAGAATATGACTCGGAACGTGCTGGTGGTTTTGAACCGTTGGCAAAAGTGTCTGGTGATAAGCAAGTCGTATTGGGACTAATCACCACCAAAACAGGTGAACTTGAAGACAAGGCGACAATCATTGCTAGAATACACGAGGCAACCAAATATTTGCCATTGGATCGCCTTTGGTTATCAACGCAGTGTGGTTTTGCTTCAACCGAAGAAGGCAACATTTTGACTGATGCACAACAATGGGCTAAGCTACAATTGGTAAAAGAAATTTTAGATGAAGTTTGGGGATAAGTAGTTTATTGCCTAAAAATTAAATTTATCTTTTTTAAATTAGACTATTGACATTTTAAAACAATGGTGTCATAATGATTTTATTAACTTAAAGGAAAAATGTTACATGCAACGTCTCAGTGTAAACAACTTCACACAAAGCATTCAAATCAACATTGTCGTCATTATTATTTGACTTCAAGGTTGGTTCACTTTGTGATGCTGGCCTTTGATAAAAAGGCTGGCGTGAAGTTGTCGACTAGATTCGTATAACTTAAAGGAGCGCTAGTATATCTAGCGCTCCTTTTTTCTTAGAGTTTTTTCATAAGATGCGCAGCTTATGAGTAAAAATGGAGCAAGGGCAACGGGCCCGAAGGGGAATTATTATGGACGCAACACTATCAAAAACGCAATCATCAAATGCGACTGACAAAACTGAAAAATTAAGTGACCGCAAAGCCACGCCACGAACGACTCGAGAAGTCGTCTATGACGTCTCACAAGGCATTTCACATGCAATTCTTGCTGTGTTGGGTATGGGATTATTAATGGCATCGCTTGGTAACGCATTCCATTTCACACCATTAGTACAGGCTGGATTGATGGGTCAAAAAATGTTGGCACCTGCTTTGGGTGTAGGTATCGCAATTGCGATGCGTTCAAATTTGCTCACAACTGGTGCTGCTTTAATTGCAGCCACTGTTGGATCTAACGCAGTTTACTTTACGTCGGCAGTTGCACCTGCTACTCATACAGCTACGGGATGGGCTGCCGATCAGGCCGCTGGTTCACTAGTAATGACTTCTGGACAACCTATTTCTGCGGTGTTGGCTGCTTTAATGGCAGTGCTTGTCGGTAACTGGTTGACAGGTAAAACACCTTTGGACATGATGTTAGTACCATTTGGTGCAGTATTGGCGGGAACATTCTTTGGTTTGGCTACTGCATCTGTGACAACGCCATTCTTGAACTGGGTATCAGAATCACTTGCTTCAACAATGAAAATCAATCCATTCTTGGGTGCGTTTGTCGTATCAGTTGTTTGGTTCCTATTTTTGATGACACCTGCTTCTTCGGCGGCATTGGCAATTGCTGTCATGCTTGATCCACTATCGGGTGGTGCTGCTTTGATCGGTACTACTGCAGGATTTGTTGTTTATACTGCAATGGGTTGGAAGCAAAATGATTTGGGTGCCAATTTTGCACAAACAATTGTCACACCAAAAGTGCAATTTCCAAACTTGCTTAAGAGTCCACTATTGATGTTTGGTCCAGCTTTGATTGCTGGCGTTTCTGCGATGGTAGCTGTTGGTGTCTTTGGATTGAAAGTACCATTTGCCATTGCTGGTTTAGGGTTGAATGGCTTTATCGCACCCATCGCCTTAGCGTCAAGCGATCCACGTGGATTGTTGTTAGTGGCAGTCTTTGGCATTGTTGTACCAGTTGTTGCGTCATTAGCATTTTATTATTTCTTACGTAAAACAGGACACACGAAGCAAAATGATTTGCACCTTGAAGTTGTTTAACAGTAATTAATTACGTTCGTCTTTTGTTACAAAGTCGTCATATTGACGGCTTTTTTAATATATAAAAATAGCGTAGAATATGTTGAGTAATAAATAAATGTATTGAGAGATTATGATATGTTTCAAAATATCAAACGCATCTTGATTGGCAAGCCATTGAAAACGTTGGACGAGGGTGGACAATCTTTGTCCAAGACCAAAGCCTTGGCATTACTTTCATCAGATGCTTTATCATCAGTTGCCTATGGAACAGAGTCAATTACAACAGCCTTATTGGCTGCGGGCGCAGTTGCATTGTGGCTTCAGGTGCCAATCGCATTACTTGTTTTGGTCTTGTTAGCGGCTATTGTGATGAGTTATCGTCAAATCATTCACGCTTACCCATCGGGTGGCGGTGCGTATGCCGTTGCGAGTGAAAATTGGGGGTCCAAAGCAGGTTTAGTAGCTGGTGGTTCACTGTTAGTTGACTATATGCTAACGGTGGCCGTTTCAGCTTCGGCGGCAGCAGATGCGATTACGGCTGCCGTGCCAGCGATTTTACCATTTACGGTGCCATTGTCGATTATCGTTGTCTTACTTTTAACTGGTATGAATCTGCGAGGTCTTCGCGAGAGTGCTAATTTCTTAATGATTCCAGTCTATTTTTTTATAACGGTTTTGGCGATTATGATTGCTTGGGGTGTTTTTCAAGCAGTTACTGGTCAGTTGCCTTATCATGCTGCTGCTAAAATTGGGACTAGCTTTAGTGGTTTATCATTTGTCTTGTTCATGCGCGCTTTTTCAAGCGGTTCATCTTCTTTAACCGGAGTTGAAGCAATTTCCAATGCTGTGCCTAATTTTAAGGCGCCAAAAGAGAAGCACGCGGCGTCAACATTAGCCTTAATGGCATTGATTCTGGCGGCATTCTTTGGTGGTATTACTTTTCTAAGTTATTGGTACGGCATTCGCCCTAATGCACATTCAACGGTGTTGTCACAGATTGCAATGACGACTTTTGGCGGACAAAATATCGGCTTCTATATTGTTCAGTTAGCAACAGCGATGATTTTAGCTGTTGCGGCTAATACTGGATTTTCAGCTTTCCCAATGTTGGCGTTGAACTTGGCACGTGATAAATATTTGCCACATCTTTATATGGATAAAGGTGATCGTTTGGGATATTCAAATGGTATTTTGTCGTTGTCTTTTGGGGCAATCATCTTATTGCTTATTTTTCATGGTTCGACAGATGCCTTGATTCCACTATATGCTGTTGGTGTCTTTGTGCCGTTTACGTTGTCACAATCAGGCATGATTATTCACTGGTGGCATAAAAAACCTAAAAGTTGGGTTTTGAAAGCAGTCATTAACTTCGTTGGTGCTTTTATTTCGGCTGTTTTGGTGATAACATTGTTTGCAACTAGAATTGAGCATGTTTGGCCATACTTGCTGATTATGCCGTTGGTGATGTTTACTTTTCTCAAAATAAAACATCATTATTTGAGTATTGGCAAACAGCTCCGGTTACAGTATGCCAAAAATGATAATGCCGTTCGCCATCATTACGATGGCGCAACTGTAATTGTATTGGTTTCAAACATCACTAAGGTGACGACTGAGGCGATTGATTATGCACAGTCAATTGGCGATTATGTTGTTGCCATGCACGTCAGTTTTGATGTTAATCCTAAAAAAGAGTTAGAAACTTCAACGCAATTTAAGCTGGACTTTCCAGATGTAAGATATGTTGATATTCATTCGTCATATCGTTCCATCGTCAAACCGGCGTTGAGCTTCGTTGATGCAGTGGCAAAGCAAGCCAAAAAGCGCAATCATTCAGTCACTGTTTTGGTGCCACAATTTGTGCCTAAGAAACCTTGGCAAAACGTTTTGCATAACCAAAATTCTCTGCGTTTACGCACAGCATTTGCTTCACGAGATGATATTTCTGTTTCAACATATTATTATCATTTAACTGAGTAATGTGACATGTATCAGTGTCTATACACTGATACATCACGTACATAAATGTGCAATTTAGACACAATTTTTACCATTAATAGGAGGCAGTAAACATGTCAATGGAAACAAAGTGGACACTCTTTTTTATTTGGGTTGTCATTGCAATGACCATCTCAACCGTTGGTTTAGTCATGATTATGCGATGGTATCATCGTGAAGTTAAAAAAGTGAAAACACAAAAGCATGAAGAAACTGACCAAAAAAAATCATAATTATTACAAAAATAGGTGTTCATGTGTGAATGTACGTGCATAAAATGGTATCATGACGTATAATCTTAGATATAAGATAATAATTAAGGATAATTTCGATGAAAATATTAATGATTGAAGACAATAAATCTGTATCCGAGATGATGAGCATGTTTTTCAAAAAGGAAGGATGGCAAGCAACGTACAGCTATGATGGTAATCAAGCGGTTGCCTTATTTGCTGAAGATCCCTTCGCATTTGATTTAATTACATTGGACCTCAATTTGCCGGGATTGGGTGGCATGCAGGTGGCTTCAAAAATACGTGAAATGAACGACAACGTACCATTAATCATGCTGACTGCCAGAGATAGTGAATCAGATCAGGTGTTGGGACTTGAAATGGGCGCAGATGATTATGTGACCAAACCATTTAGTCCGATTACATTAATTGCCCGTATTAAGGCTATTGCTCGTCGTGGGGAAAAGGCTGCTATCAATACACAACCATCTCACGAAAAATTTGATGTGACGACAGAACATTTCCAACTTAATTCGAATACACGTGAGGCATTCTTGGATGGTAAGCCAGTTAATGCGTTGACCCCCAAAGAATTTGAATTGCTCAAAACATTGGCTCTTAAGCCACGACAAGTGTTTTCGAGATCTCAACTGTTGCAAATGGTTTGGGATTATGAATACTTTGGGGATGAACGTACCGTCGATGCCCATGTGAAAAAGTTACGCCAAAAAATTGAAAAGGCCGGTCCTCAAGTCATTCAGACCGTTTGGGGAGTCGGCTATAAGTTCGATGACTCAGGAGTTGAACCAGAATGAAAATTATGCACCAACAAATGCTTGCTTTTCTCGCCATACTTATGACGATGATTGTCATTGTTGGTTTTTTATTTGCGCAGTTTATGTTTCACTCTGTTTATGAGCAAACATACAGTAATCTTAATAATTATGCGACGACTTTTTTTTCGTTGGTCGTTGATACTGAAGAGGATAATGAAAAAAAATTAAACGTTGATCCCAGTGCATTTAAAACCGCTAGAAAAGTCATGTCTGACCAAGGTGTTGAAGTATCAATTTATGATAATAAAACCCACAAACGTGTGTATGGTAGTACTGGGCCCAAAAAGATTAGTGAAACACTTTGGCAGGAAACTTTTTCTGGTGACGCGCGGATTAAGCGAACACGCACGGGTGAACAGTTATCAGTGTATCGTGGCTGGATGTATGGCGGGGAAAAGCTTGGCGTTGTCCGTGTTTCACGTCAAATTGTAGGACGCAGTGCGCAATCAACCATGTTGTTAGAAGAAATGGTTGCCGCTATGGTGATAGGTGGAACGCTAGCGATGTCATTAGCAGCCGTTATTTCATGGCGATGGTCACACGTGATTACTGATATGCAACAAGCAACAGAGCAAATGACTGAAGGTAACTATGAACTAAAGCTAACACGAACTGGTAAAGACGAACTCGGACATTTAGCTAGGGATATCAATAATTTATCATTAGCATTGCGTGCCCAAAGTGATGAAATTATTGAGCAAGAGGAACGACGCAAGCAGTTTATGGCTAATGCCTCACATGAAATGCGGACACCGCTAACCACTATGTCTGGTCTGTTAGAAGGACTAGCTTATGATGTTTTTCTAGAAGAGGAGAAGTCACGCGCTTACGCACTGATGCAAAAAGAAACCCAACGTCTCATTCGTTTAGTGGAAGAAAATCTTGATTATGAAAAGTTAAGGGCTAATAAAATTGTATTACGGAAACAAAAAATTGATGCTTATAAAATGATTAGTGATTTAAGTAACCAATTAGCCAGTAAGGCAGCACATGAAGAGACAACTATTGCAGTTTCGGGTGACCAACAAGCCACGGTTTTTGGAGATCAGGATCGACTCACACAGGTATTATTTAATTTGATTAATAATGCCATTCAATTTACACAAAAAGGACAGATTAAAGTTTCAGTGGGGCGCCAACATAATGCGACAATTTTTAAGGTGGCAGATACAGGGATTGGCATGACAGCTGAACAAGTTGATAACGTTTTTGAACGTTATTACAAAGTAGATCCATCACGTATGTCAACTAAAGGCGAGTCAGGCATCGGTATGGCTATTGTGAAACAAATTATTACATTGCATGATGGTGATATTGCGATCGATTCGACGCCAAAAGTTGGTACAACAATCACAGTTACAATTCCAGACCAACAAACAGCCAATTAATCTTGCACCAAGTGGATATTTACACGATATTGACGAAAATATAACATCAACCCTTTATACTGAAATTATCAGATATGAGGAGATTGAGCTATGCAATTAACAGGCAATGATGCCAACATTAAGGCATTTGACGCGACAGATACGGATTTTCAAACGACGTCAAGTGAGAACAAAGTATTCACAGTTTTATTGGGTCTCGGGGTGGTAAGCCTTTTGGTAGCGACTTTTTTTGATAAAAATGTCACTAATTTAGTTATGAACCAAAATTCAGTTTTTGGTAATATTTTCCAAAACTATGCCGATCAAGGGGCAAATATTGTTTTGTTTGCTGCATTTGAAATTATTGCGTGGACCATCTGGCGACGCATACAAGATGACGTTTTGCGTTATGTGATGACAATTGGTGCACTAGCATTTGCGTTTAATCAAATGTTAGCTATTTTGCAAGATATGTTGAGTTATACCTATTCAATGCTGAATAATTTGTCTAAGGGTATTCCAATGGGCGTTGCAAACAACACCGCTGCGGTAAAGAATTATCCTGAAGTTTTGCGCTGGGGCCTCGCAGTCATCTTAACAGCTGTGCTCTCAGTATTATTTTATAACTGGTTACAAAGTAAGAGTGATGCAGACATACGCTATTTGATAACAGCAGCTTTGGTCGGTATCGCTGTTGTTTTCATCGCGCAAACCACGATTGGTGAAATGAAGTCATTATGGGGGCGCTTTCGACCTTATGAAATGACGACAGTTGCTGGCAATACAATGAGTGAATTTACCCCATGGTATCATTTAAACGGCATCAACGGTCATAACTCATTTCCTTCAGGTCACACCATGTCTGGGTGGTTGTTCTTATATTTGGTTTTCTTTGTTCCTCGTGGTAACATTAGTGCCCAAAAGAAAATGACGATATTTGGGATTGCGATGGGGATTTTGACCGCAATGAGCCGTGTGCGCATTGGCGCCCACTGGTTGAGCGATGTAACAGTTTCAAGTATCATTGTTGGCTTGATTATTTTCATGGCAAGTCGCTTGTTAGCTGCACACTTTGTTGAACCGACAAAATAACAAGTTTAAAGCACACAAAAAGCGGTAATCAATGATTGCCGCTTTTTGTGTGCTTTAAAATGTTTCGGTTGGAATCGCATTGAGTTTTGATTGCCAATCAATGCTTGGATATTTACGCGTTAACGCAGTGGTTAAAACACGTTTTGCCAAGTTGCCATTACGGGTAAAAATTGGCCCGTGGAAGTAGGAACCGTAAACGTTACGATAAATCACACCTTCTGTTTGATCCATACCATTATTACCATTACCAGAGACAATTGTCCCTAAAGCGCGTTCACTTTCACCTAAGAAGGTGCGGCCTTGGTGGTTTTCGAAGCCATGATATTCTTCGCCGGTTTCGTTATTTTTAATGACAATATTACCTGTTAAACGCTCATTATTGCGTACGGTTAGTTTTGGATCGTGCATATTGGTTGTGTAGTGATCCATGACACCAATACCGTCGACTTTTGTACCGTCAGCCATCATCATATAGTGACCTAGTAATTGGAAACCACCACAAACGGCCAATAACGGTCCGTCATTTTCAATGTATTGCTTCACTTCAGTTGCTTTGTCTTGTAAATCATGAGCAACAATGGTTTCTTCGTAATCTTGTCCACCACCGAAGAGAACAAAATCATATTGATCAGCGTCAAAATCATCCCCTAATGACACCAATTGATAATCAACATCGACACCAATTTGTTTGGCGTAATAGGTCAATGCGATAATGTTGCCATAGTCGCCGTAGGTATTCATTAAGTCGCCATAAAGATGGGCTACGGCAATCGTATAATCAGCCATTAGAATCCTCCTTTAATATAACCAGCGCTACGCAATTGTTCGCGTAATTGTAACATTGCAGTATAAGTTGCTGCAATGTAAACCTTTTGTGTCGGTAGTGACTTGATAGCATCAACAACTTTTGTCAAATCCTCGTAGACACTTTGGTCAGCAAATCCAGCCATTTTGAGACGAACTTGCATGTCTCGGTAACGCTCACCACCAGTTGCGATAGCTTGTAAATGTGATGCATGCAATTTTTCAAACTCAGCATCCCAGATCCAACTTGTGTCAATACCATCAGCATAGTTTGCGTTAAGTAGTGCCAATAGTGAAAAATCATCGTTTTCCGTCAGCATCATATCAATGACTGAGTTAGTGCCAACTGGATTTTTGATTAGGACAATTGTGACGTCCTTGCCGTCAACATTAATAGCTTCTTGGCGACCAAAAATTTGTGCATTGGATTCAAAAGCTGCTTTGATAGCATTGGCTGGCACTTCAAATTCTCGACCAACGGCAAATGCAGCCAGCGCATTATAGATATTATACAAGCCACCAATTTCAATTCGTAAAGGGGTATTGTCAATACTAAATTCAGAATATTTTGGTGTCAATTTGGTGACGGCGGTGACTTGATAGCGCAAGTTAGGTCGTGCAAATTGATCGGTTACGCTGAAATATTTGCCTAAATTAGCATAAGTGATGAAATCGTAGTGTAGCACTGAATCATCAGTTGGTGACAGAATGCCATCAGTGTTAGTGGGTGCTTTACTTGGTTGATAATCTTCAGGCGACACGTGGTTAAATCCGAAGTAAAGACGCTCATTTGGAAAATCACCACGCGTGAAAATGGGTGAATCGCCGTTTGACAAAACAACCGCTTGTGGGGCATTTCTGATACCTGCGACAATTTTGTCGTAGGTCGTATAAATTTCACCATAACGGTCCATTTGATCACGAAAAATGTTAGTCAATACAAACATTCTCGGTTTGATGGCGCTTGAGACTTTTTCGACATTGGCTTCATCAACTTCTAACACCGCGATTGGTTTCTTGCCATTGTTTGATGTCACACGACTTGTTACCAGTGTGCCCGTGATGCCTTGAATCATGTTAGAACCAGATGGATTGGTAATCACTTGATGACCGCCAGCTTCTAAAACACGAGTGATAAGTGCTGTTGTCAGGGTTTTCCCGTTTGTACCAGTTACAATCACCAAATCAAAGTCTTGTTGAATACTTTTTAAAATATCTGGGTCGATTGCCACGGCGAGCTTGCCGGGCAAACTTGTACCCCCACGATGTAAAACATCATGTAACAGCCAATATGCTGATTTTGCTGTCGCTTTGGCTAATGAATTTTTAAGTGTCATAATATCCCCACTTTCATAAATATCATTTTAACATATCCCAAGCGGTGATGACGTGGTTTGTGAAAGGGGTCGATGCCGTTGGACACAACTTCTTCACAAACTGTTTGATTTTTCTTCACACCCCCCCCCCGAACTTTTGGCATATTCACCCTGTAAAATAGAAGTAAGGTTAGAAGCTAAGGAGGAGCGCTGTGAAAATTAGGCAATTATTTTTGATGACGGTACTGATTGTGAACAGTTTGCTACCGCTGATGTCTGTTCGGGCAGACACTATCGAGAATCCACAAGCTGCTACAAGTAGGGCTGAAGAAACGATAGATGAACCAGAAACGACTTCACAAGAAGCTGCTGCGGTGCCATCAGTAACTTTTGAGTCGGAAAATAAAACAAAATCAAAAGCGTCAGAACATAGGTCAACAAATTCTGAAAAAGTACCCCTGCAAAAAGCAGCGGGTATTGTAGAAGTGTCTGATTCTGAAAGTTTTGTAGCGGCTTGGAACAATCCTGATACGCAAAAAATTATTGTGACAGAAAGTTTTGATTATACACAAAGTACGGCGACCCAGCCACGTCAAAACAATATCGAGATTACGAGCAATTCAACATACCCGACTAACAAGACGATAACATTTGTTAATGACACTGTTTATGGCTTGCAAGTTGATGGCACAGGTAATGTTAGTCCTAATATTAGTATTCACGATATTAATTTTAAATCAACTAGTGGTGATAATAGTTTGCCAAACACTCAGAGATTATCCGATGTCAAAAACAGCATTCTTTATCGTAATACATCGGAGAGTAATAGCAATGAAGTCGGAACATTAACACTATCCAATGTGATATGTGAATTAGACAACAATGAGACCCAGCTTGCTGGGAATGCTATGTCGGCCTTTGTTGTGCCAGGCATGCGGATTACACTTCAGAATCATTTATCAATGACAACTCGTGGTACACAACTTGTCGGTTTAAGTATTCATGCTGAATCGACTGTTCGTTATAAAGGTATTCATGACAATTTAGATTTATATTCACGAAGTCTTCAAAATGCTAATTTATCTTTTATAGCAGCAACTTGGAGTACTTATGCAAATTTAGCCAACATTGGAACACCCAGTAATGAGTATTTTGATAACACCAATGCTTCTGCTGGTGATGTTGACATTGACCAAGGCGCAAAAGTATATTTGTCGCGATTAAATGATAGCTGTGGTGAAGCCAATCTGTTGGCGGCTAAAACAGGTGTGATTGCTGGTGAATTTACAGCAATCACGATAAAAGGACAACTCGTCATGTCTGCCAAAGATGCCGCTTTTGTGTTCAAGTCGAGTCGTGGTCCCAATGCGCCTGAAAAAACCATTAATATTAATGTAAACTCTGGAGGCATATTAGCCATCCAGGGAACCAAAACAGCTGCTCCAGGTTCTGGGCAAAGGTCAGCATTAGGTGTTATTCAAGCTTTTGGTGATAAGCATTTAGGTCGAATCAACATTAGAAAAAATGCAACTTTTTATCTCAAAACAGCTACGGGCTATGGGCAAACTTTTGTTTCTTATGCCCAAACGCGTAATTGCCGTGGGATTGAATTAAATATTGATTCTCCTAGATATGTTTTGATAGCAGATGCAGGATCAAGTTCGAACACTGGTACTTGGGCCGGATATTGCCGTAGTGCTTCTAGTGGCGCGTTTAATGCCAATTTCAAAGCCGATATTACTGATTCTAATGTGAGTTTTTATCAGAATATTTCCAGTTTCAACAGTGGCAGTTATTTGACGAATAACCCACCTGCTGATGCTAGTAATTGGGGTAACATCGATATCAAGCAAATTTCACAGAGTAATAACGGTACAACGAAAAATGGTGATTACCAATTAACTGGGGCAACCGAATCTGTTGAACAAAATTTGATGGTCAGAGGACAACACCATGTCCTTGAAATCACATCACATAAAATGAACTTTTTGGACTATGCACCGTTAACTGATGCCGATACTGAAGCAAAACGAGCGGGAATACCCAACGCAGCTGATCAGGCTAACGCTGTTAGTGATGCTGATCACTTCATTCGTGGCCAAATATCAGCGACATCAAAATTAGTCCCTGTATTTACCACACCAGATAGTGAGTGCAGTGGAATGGCTAATTTCGCAACAGAAAATGAAAACGACGGCATTACTGTCACGTG
Source organism: Leuconostoc sp. BM2 (assembly GCF_002095565.1). Taxonomy (NCBI): domain Bacteria; kingdom Bacillati; phylum Bacillota; class Bacilli; order Lactobacillales; family Lactobacillaceae; genus Leuconostoc; species Leuconostoc sp. BM2. The sequence continues at coordinate 21,826 of NZ_MOWQ01000009.1, forward strand.
GTAGTCACCCAATTCACCGGGGGTAGTTGATGATACTGTGGTAACTGATAATAATGGTATCTTTGTTTTTGAAAGTAAGAAAAGTATGGATGATTCTGTTCCTGAAGGGGTAGCTACAAGTCACGTTAAGTACCAAATAGGTAATAATGCTATCAGTGTGAGCGCTGGTGGTCAGACTTATGAAACTAATGTGCGTAAAACGCCAACCTATGCCCCACCAGTATATGATTTAGCTTCAATGGTTATTGTTGGTATGTCAGACATTACTTTTAAAACAGCAATTGCTGCTGACGAGGTGATACTTAACGCCGAAGACAGCGCGGAGCAGTATGCACCGTTGGTGACATTGACTAAAGCAGCCAACTCTGAAAATGGTGAAGGTAAGAATTGGACCTTTGATATGGCGGCGTACAATAATGACCATCCTGACAAACCAATTACGGCTAATATGGAAATTGAATTTTGGGTAAAAACGCAGCGTGATGGCGAGTTAATTGAATCAACACGTATTACTCATGTTTATCATGATTATACGGCTGAGGCAGTAACGTATCGCAATATTGCTCCAGATGCCGCAATGCCATTTATCAGTGACACGATTGAAATGATGCGCTTTGACCCATTAAAACGGGGTAAAAATGGCATGTTTAATGTGTCACCACTTGATTTGAGTCGAAATTATGGTTATTTAACCGTAGATGATGGCTCTGTGAATCACAATAAACCATGGCAAATGACTGCACAATTAGAGTCCACGGGCGTTTTTACAGATACTGGGCTACAACTAGCATACGTTGATGAACAAGACAACACTTCAATCTTGTCAAGTGCTGGTGACAGCCTAACAGTTGCCACGGCTCCCCAATGGAATAATGGGCAATCTAGCGTGCGTTTAGACACGCTGTGGAATCAAACAACAAATGGACACGGATGGTATTTAACGCTGAATAGTTGGCGTACTGATTATTCACCGGCTAAGTTCAATTATGATGATGACGATGGACCAGTGCTATTATGGCAACTTGGTGACGTGCCGGACATTGATTAATGTGGTGGGTAGAATATTCCGAATTTAGTCGATAATTCCTCGCAAAATGATCACAATTTTAACGTATTCTAAAACAGGCGACGTCATGGCTAAGACGCCTGATTCAAAATTGAAGTAAGCGGGGGGGGACAATCAAAAAAATCATAAATGTGTATAGCGTTGCGTTTTTAACAGCTCACTGACTAGTGAAAGAAAACAAGTAGTGTAATAGGAGAAAACATGATAAAGGCTAAAATCTTAATGACGTGTTTAGCGGCCATGATGTTGGCCCCAATAAGTGTTTATGCCGATGACTATGGTTCGATTTCAAACGGTTTTACATTTGATGTTGAAAACAACAACACGCTATCCACAACAAATACCAATCCAGATTGGGGTGATATGGGCGCCACAGTCAACGATTCAGAGATGACATTAGTTGGTGGGGAAGGCTTCGGTATCTCTCACTTGCCGGTTTACAATTTTGGAGAAATCAATGCGGTTGATCTTCGAAACGAAAGCATTGCTACTGACACAGGTAGTTCATACCATGTTAAGCCACTGGTCAATGCAAATCAAATTGCGACAGGCACAGGATATCAAACTAAGTATTTACGTCCGTTTGTGCAATTGGTTGATCAACGCGCAGGGAAAGTGGCCGCCTCACAACTGAATGTTTCAATCAGAATGTCACAACCGTTTACAGGTACTTATATAGATGATGACGATCAGACATCTTCTGATATTCAACCGGGTATTTTGCTTAAAGCAGATGCAGGATTTGACTATACGATTTCGGGTAATATGGTGGCTGCTGGGGATACTGGTCATGCAACACAATTTAAATCAAGTTGGCATGGTGATTTTGGGGCTGGTCCCGCGACCACGCTAAATGATAGTGTTACAACCATGGCTAGTGGTATGTCAGCAGCTACTTTTGGTACGATCACCTATGAGTATGGGTCACTCAAAGGGCAGACTGATAATCCTGATAGTGGTAACTGGGCAACGGCAGGCAATATTGTTGGTAGTTCATTGTTTTCACAAGGTGATCGTGTTAATAACGGTTTTTACCTAGAAATTCCAAAGAATATCACGCTTAAAGCGAAGTCATATCAAGCTGAATATACGTGGACAATGGGAGACACACCAACAGGTACTTGAAGCGGTAGTGACTTATAAATAACGAATGCGAGAAAAGAGATGAATCCATTTAAGTTTTTAATGGCGGCACCAGATGCCACCCAAAAAGTACCACAAGAAAAAATTGCAGCCACCTATAAGTGGCGCCAAGTAGGCGTACTATTTTCAGCTGTGGTGGGTTATATAGGCTACTATATTATTCGCTTGATTTTTACCACTGAGCAAAATGATATTATGAAAGCTTATCATTTTACGACCGCAGATATTGGTTTAGTATTAGCCTGTTTCGGTGTAGGATATGGTATTTCCAAGTTGTTTATGGGTGCGTTGAGTGACAAATCGAATCCACGTTATTATTTAGCAGCAGGATTAATGGGCTCAGCAATTTTGAATTTATTCCTAGGTTCAACTCGAAATCTTTATGTCATGATGTTTCTGATGATTTTGATTTCTGTGACACAGGGAATGGGTGCACCTGCTGCACAAAAACTCATTCAATTATGGTGGGGTAAAAAATGGCGTGGGACGGTTTATGCTGTTTGGTCTTCCGTCCATAATGCGGGTGCCTTTGCTTGTGTGGCAATTGTTGAGTTTTCGATTTTGATGTTTTCACACTCAATAGCTGCTATCTTTTACACAGCATCAGCTGTTTCTGCCGTGATTGCGATTTTAATTGCGATTTTAGGCGCCGATCGGCCAGCAACCGTTGGACTGCCTTCGATTGCTGAATATACAGGTGAAGTGACTGTCCTACAAGACGGTGAGACAGTTGAAGGCGACACCACGCAACAATCAATTTGGTTTGTTTTCCGACACTATATTTTAAATAATAAAATTGTCTGGGCAATTACGTTGACGTCAATGTCACTTTACTTAGTGCGGTACGGTGTGATGTCTTGGATACCAAGTTACTTACACCAATTTAAAGGTTTTGATGCCTCATGGGCAAAGTGGTTGGTTGGTATCTTTGAATTAGCAGCCGTACCGGGTGTGATTATTTTAGGTGCAGTGTCAGATTTCTTGAAGGGCAAACGTGCGTTGGTATGTATCGTTTCAGTCTTGGCACTAATTGGTTGCTTGACGGTCTATTTCACCGCAACTAATCATGCGGTAATTGTCGTTGTATTAATCTTGATGAGTACTTTGATATATGCACCGTTGACTTTGGTTGGTTTAATGGTTAACGAAGCAGTTCCAAAGTTTGCTGTTGGGTCATCAACAGGATTTATGGGATTTTTCCAATATTTAGTTGGTGAAGTGGCGGCGACGGCACTAATTGGTATTTTAGTGGCTCATTTTGGATGGACGGCTAGTAATACAGTGCTTTACTCGGCGGCAAGTTTGGCATTTGTATTATTAATTCTAATCATGGTTTGGCAAAAGCAAGCTATACAAAAAGCAGCACATGAACACTTGATATAATGTGTGAAAAAGTACGACATTGTCGTGCTTTTTTGTTGTTGTAATTTGGTATAATTGAAATAGTTTGGTTTGAGAAGAGGTAGTGGTTTGGCACAATTATTTTTTGAATATGGCGCAATGAGCTCGGGCAAGTCAATTGAAATTTTGAAAGTGGCGCACAATTATGAATCGCAGGGACGCAAGGTGTTGTTAATGACCCCCAGTGTTGATACACGTGACGGTGTTGGCAAAATTGCTAGTCGTATTGGGATGTCGCGCGACGCCATGGCCGTACACGAAACAGAAAATTTGTACGAAGTGATTAAAGCGGCCAAAGATGATAATTTAGCCGCAGTATTGGTAGATGAAGCACAGTTTTTGCAGCCAGAACAAGTCGACCAATTGGCTTATGCGGTTGACACGCTACATATACCGGTCATGGCCTTTGGACTGAAACAAGACGCGTTCAATCAATTGTTTGCTGGTTCCAAGCGCTTGATCGAAATGGCTGACAAATTAGAAGAAATGAAAACAATTTGCTCTTTTTGTGGCAAAAAAGCGACGACACAACTGCGAATTGTTGATGGCAAACCGCAACGTGAAGGGGCACAAGTGTTTATCGGTGGTGATGAAGCGTATATTCCAACTTGCCGCTTTCACTGGTATCACCCCGATCAAGACAAAATTGACCAACTACTATCGCATTAATTTGATGAGAACTAATTATTCTCGTACATAATAACGGAGGAAAATATGAATCCAATATTTCAACAATTACAAACCGTCGTTGATCGTTATGACGAATTAAATGAACAACTCGCCGATCCCGAGGTAATGAATGACGGACAGCACTATATGGCACTATCAAAAGAAGCGGGTAGTATCCGTGAAACAGTTGAGGTCTATCATCGTTATCAGCAAGTTATCCAAGATATTCAAGATGCGCAGGATTTACTAGATGATCCTGAAATGGCGCCATTAGCCAAAGAAGATTTGAATAGTCTCAAGCCAGAACAAGAAGAACTAGAAGATAAACTCAAGGTTTTGATGCTACCTCAAGATCCTAATGATGACAAAAATATTATCATGGAAATTCGTGGTGCTGCTGGTGGTGACGAATCATCTTTATTTGCAGCCGATTTGTTAGATATGTATCGTCGCTATGCTGAACGGCAAAATTGGTCATTGAGTATTATTGATGAGTCCACAACAGAAGTTGGTGGTTACAAGGAAGTTGCGGTAATGATTACAGGCGACAGCGTCTATTCAAAGTTAAAGTTTGAAAGTGGTGCGCATCGTGTGCAACGTGTCCCTGCAACAGAAACACAAGGACGTGTCCATACCTCAATAGCAACGGTTGGTGTGATGCCCGAATTTGAAGATATTGATTTTGAGCTAAACGAATCCGATTTGGAAGAAGAGTTCTTCCGTTCAGGTGGTGCCGGTGGTCAAAACGTCAATAAAGTTTCAACAGCAGTGCGTTTAATCCATAAACCTACGGGTATTATGGTTAAAATGCAAGAAGAACGCACACAAATTAAAAACCGTGATAAAGCGCGAAAGTTGTTAGCGAGTCGTGTCTATGATTTTTATGCGCAACAAAATGAAGCAGAATATGCTGAGAAACGTAAATCTGCAGTGGGAACGGGAGATCGCTCTGAACGGATTCGCACTTATAATTATCCGCAAAATCGTGTTACTGATCACCGCATTGGGTTAACATTGAATAAACTCGACCGAATCATGAACGGTGATTTGGGTGAAGTTATTGACGCCCTTGTTATTGCTGATCAGACGGCTAAACTGGCGGAATTAAACAAATGACAGATAAGCATTTTGATACGCCACCACAATTTGGTTCATCCAAGCCACAAGCCAACAATCAATCGGACAAGCTAAATGCACCAAAATGGTTTGAATGGGATGATATTAAAAAGCCAACTGACTTAAGTCATGTCAAAATTTCATTAATTGAGGCCAAAAAGTGGGCGTTAATTGAATTGCGCCAAGCTGGAATGTCTGAACAAGATGCGAAAGATAATCTGGACTTTTTGTTAAGTGGTGCGTTTAACATTAACTATGGCATGTTGCGCGCTAACATGAGTCGACAAATGCCGGCAGCGTTAGCGACTGTTTGGCCCAAGTGGGTCTCTGAATTGGTAAAGAATAGGCCGCCACAATACATTTTGGGTCATGCCCCTTTCTTTGGTCGTGAGTTTTTAGTGGATGAACGGGTGTTGGTTCCCAGACCGGAAACCGAAGAGTTAGTCGATTGGATTCTAAAAGATGCTGGATCGGGCGTTCAACCGGTCTCTGTGTTAGATATTGGTACTGGTAGCGGTGCTATTATTGAAACATTAATGTTGGAAAATCAGCGTGTGCGTGGCTTTGCAACAGATATTTCTGACGGTGCACTGACTATTGCGCAAGCTAATGCGCAACGCTTCGAATTGTCATTTTTACACTTTGCCAAAAGTGATGTGTATGGTCAATTAGATGGACTAGTGTTTGACATTATTGTCAGTAATCCGCCTTATATTGCGACCCAAGATAAGCACGAGATGGATGCGAGTGTGTTGACATTTGAGCCACATACAGCGTTATTTGCGGATCATGATGGTTTGGACATTTATGAACGAATCGCTGCTGGGTTAGATGAACATTTAACAGAACACGGACGCGCGTACTTCGAAATCGGTTATCAACAAGGACCAGCGGTAGTTAATTTGATGAAAGCGGCGTTACCCAACGCCAAAATAACATTGCGGCAAGACTTTGCGGGACTTGACCGCATGATTCGAGTGGAGAAATGAAAACAACAATTTTTAAAACAGATAAGCAGTCATTAGCTGAAGCAAGTGCATTATTACAACAAGGTGAGGTTGTCGCATTTCCAACAGAGACGGTCTATGGTTTGGGTGCTGATGCAACAAACGAGGCAGCAGTACAAAAGGTATTTACGGCAAAGGGACGTCCGAGTGATAACCCTTTGATTATGACTGTTGCTGATGAATCACAATTAGATGAGTTTGTGGTGATTTCTGAAGCTGCTAAGACTTTGATGGCAGCATTCTGGCCGGGTTCTCTGACCATTATTTTGCCTATCAAGCCTGGACGTGTTGAGATGATCGTCACCGGCGGCTTGCAGACAGTGGCCTTTCGACTACCAGATAATGATGCTGCGCGTCAATTAATACGCGTGGCTGGTGTACCAATTGTCGGACCAAGCGCTAATATTTCTGGCAAGCCATCACCTACAACGGCGCAACACGTATGGCATGATATGCAGGGCAAAATTGCAGGAATTGTGGATGATGGTCCAACAACTGTGGGTGTTGAATCGACAGTTATTGATATGTCAGCAACGACACCCACAATTCTTCGTCCTGGTGCGGTGACACAGCAACAATTAGAAGCAGTGTTAGGTGTGAGGGTTGTTGACGCAACCAGCACGAAATCAGTTGCTAGCGATGTCACACCAAAAGCACCAGGTATGAAATATCGTCACTATGCCCCAGATAAAAATGTAGTGATGTTTGACCGATTAGATGCACTGACCTTAAAAGAAGTGTTGCAAAAAAATGATGTTGTGATGGCACAAGATGCAACGATTGCAGCAATGGCAATTCCCAAAGAAAAAACGTGGTCACTTGGCGAGTCATTAGAAACAGCCACAGAACAACTATTTGCTGGTTTACGTTATTATGACGATGAAGCCACAGTTGCCACTATCTATGTTGAAAAAATGTCACCAATTGGCATTGGTAAGGCATTTAACAATCGGCTGGGTAAGGCGGCAGGAAATCAAGAGTTTAGTGTGTAAAAGAAAAACGTCGTAAAGACGTTTTTCTTTTTATAATTGATAGTATTGTTATCAAGTTCAGTGTCAAGATGACACCTATATTTTCAATTTACAGAAAATAAATTGTGAACAAAATGTAAACGTTTACATTTAAAACGTTGTTAGATAGGCGTTTTCAGCGTCATGGCTTGATACAACGGCGATTTGTGCTTTTTTTTACTTGATATTTTGTAAGCGCTTTGATAAACTATATTCAGAAGCTGATTAACAGCTAAAAAGGAGAAATTAATCATGGCACAATCAAAAGATTTTCATATCGTAGCAGAAACTGGTATTCACGCACGTCCAGCAACTTTGTTAGTACAAGCAGCTTCAAAGTTTGCTTCTGATGTTACTTTGTCATATCAAGGTAAGGATGTTAACTTGAAGTCAATCATGGGTGTAATGTCATTGGGTGTTGGCCAAGGTGCTGATGTTACAATCAAAACTGAAGGTGATGATGAAGAAGCTGCTATGGCAGCTATCGTAGAAGCAATGGGCACAGAAGGACTCGCAGAATAACAATGACTAAGAACTTCAAAGGAATCGCGGCAAGTAATGGTGTGGCAATTGCCAAAGCCTACTTGTTAGTTGATCCTGATTTGTCTTTTGACAAAAAAACAATTAATGATGTGACGGCTGAACAAGCACGTGTCGACGATGCTTTGAAGGCTTCTAGTGAAGATGTAACTTTAATTAAATCAAAAGCTGAAAAAAATCTTGGTGCTTCTGAAGCGCAAGTTTTTGAAGCGCATTTGATGGTGTTAGCTGATCCTGAAATGTCTGGGGCAATCAAGCAAAAGATTGCTGATGATAAGGTGAACGCTGAAGCTGCTGTTAAAGAAGTGACGGATATGTATATTGGCATGTTCGAAGCAATGACAGACAATGAGTACATGCAAGAACGTGCAGCAGATATTCGTGATGTGACAAAGCGAATTATGTCGCATTTATTGAATGTTTCACTACCTAATCCTGCGCTGATTGATGAAGAAGTGGTGCTAGTCTCAAAGGATTTGACACCATCTGACACAGCACAGTTAGATCGCCAATTTGTTAAGGGTATTTTAACTGATTTAGGTGGTCGTACAGCGCATGCTTCAATCATGGCGCGTACATTAGAGATTCCTGCTGTTGTTGGTTCTGATGTTGCAACAAAGGAAATTTCTGCTGGCGACTTAGTCATTGTTGATGGTTTGACTGGGGATGTGATTGCCAATCCAGACGACGACACATTAGCAACGTATCAAAAAAAGGCTGATGACTATCTCGCACAACGCGCTGAGTGGGCAAAGCTTAAAGATGAACAATCTGTTTCCGCGGATGGTAAAGAGTTTGTCGTCGGTGCTAATATTGGTTCACCAAAGGATATGGCTGCGGTCTTAGATAATGGTTCTGAAGGTATTGGGCTTTATCGTACTGAATTCCTTTATATGGAATCAGACCATTTGCCAACTGAAGATGAACAGTTTGAAGCCTATAAAGCTGTTGTTGAAAAAATGGGTGACAAGCCGGTTACTGTTAGAACAATGGATATTGGCGGTGACAAGCATTTGAGCTATTGGCAATTGCCAGAAGAAGAAAATCCTTTCTTAGGCTATCGTGCCATCCGCATTTCATTGGATCAAACTGAAATATTTAGAACACAATTACGTGCGTTACTAAGAGCGTCAGCCTTTGGTAACTTGTGGATTATGTTTCCAATGATTGCGACACTTGGTGAATTCCGTGCCGCCAAGAAAATCTATATTGAAGAACGAACTAAGCTTGAAGAATCCGGTGTTAAAGTTGGTGACATTAAGCTTGGTATCATGATTGAAATCCCGGCAGCTGCCATGTTAGCGGATAAATTTGCTAAAGAAGTTGACTTTTTCTCAATTGGTACCAATGATTTGATTGGTTATACAATGGCTGCTGATCGTGGTAATGATCGGGTTGCCTACCTTTACCAACCTTATAATCCATCAATTTTGCGTTTGATTAATAACGTTATTGCTGCTGCTCACAACGAAGGTAAGTTTGTTGCGATGTGTGGTGAGATGGCTGGCGATCCAATCGCTGTTCCTATTTTGATGGGTATGGGCTTGGATGAATTCTCTATGAGCGCACCGTCAGTTTTGCAGACGCGTTCGTTGATGAAAAAATTAGATACAACAAAGATGGCTGAATTGGCTAAGCAAGCGTTAGATGCTGAAACCAATGACGAAGTGATTGCACTCGTTAAAGAAGTCACACAATAATGTTTTGAACGGCTGCCTTATGGCAGCTTTTTTGTGATAAAATTAAACTTATGAAGATTTTAGCATTTGATACAAGTAACCAACCACTGACAGTGAGTTTGGCAGAAGATGAACAAATTAAACAGGTCTTTACGACCAATATAGCGCGAAATCATTCGATTCAGTTATTGCCAGCTATTAAGTCTGCTTTGGCAAGTCAAAAATGGCAGTTGCAAAATATTGATCGTATTGTTGTGGCACAAGGACCAGGTTCATTTACAGGATTACGAATTGGTGTTACTGTGGCGAAAGTTTTGGCAGATACATTAAATACCGAATTAGTTGGTGTTTCTAGTCTAGCTGTTTTAGCATCACAAATTTCGTTTGATGGTCTCGTTGTGCCTCTTTTTGACGCACGTAATCAAAATGTTTTTGCTGGTGTCTATCAAGAAGAAAAGTCAATTTTTCCAGAGTCTCATCAGCCAATCAGCAACCTATTTGCTTTCTTGAAGACGCAGTCAGATAATATTTTATTCATGGGTGATACGACGCCATTTCTTGACCAAATTCACGAACAATTTGGTGATCGTGCGTCAGTATTGACGCCAGAAGATAGTTTACCTGAGGGTAAAAGCATTATCAAATTAGGTATCGCCGCAACACCAACGTCTCATATTGCTGATTTCAATCCCAATTATTTACGGAAAACGCAAGCCGAATTGAATTGGCTTGCAGCCCATCCCGGTGAGGATAAACCAGAAAATTATGTTTTTGAAGTTTAAACGACAACAGCATTTACCGTTTAATTTACCAAAATTTGAGGCAAGACAGGTCGAAATTAATGGTATATCTTTTGCTTTGCGCCGAGCGACACTAAAAGACATTGACATCTTAATCAAAATAGAAGAAGCGGTTTATGAGGGCGTTGCACCGTGGCTATTGCGTGATTTTATGAGTGAATTATCTCGGCCACATATTCGTTTATATTTAGTCGTAGAGCGTCGTGGGCAAATTATTGCTTTTGCGGGCGCAGCGTATCGTTCAGACATTGACGATATGCACATTACTAATATCGCTGTTGTACCAGTCTGGCAGAAACACGGTATTGGTACGATGCTGCTCGAGTCAATTCATGAATTTGCACACAACATGCATATGTCAACGATGACATTAGAAGCACGTCGCTCTAACACCAATGCGCAGACATTATATCGTAAATTGGGTTATGAGCAAACGGAAATTAAGAAAGGTTATTATCTTGGTGACCACGAAGATGCGGTCTCAATGACACTAAATTTTGATAATCAGACGGGCAACAATTGAAGATCTTGATGACATTTGGCAATTAGCAAATGAGTCTTTTGCACCGTCACCTTGGCCAAAAGAAGTATTTGAGCATGAACTGCGTAGTCCACGTTCTATTTATTTTGTGACGACAGGTGGTTTTCTTGGTGCAACACAAATTTTAGATGAGGTTGAAGTTGGTAGTTTAGGTGTTTCGCCGAAATTTCAGCATCAAGGTATTGGACAAGCATTACTGATGGCGGTTTTTGCGTTGCCTAACACGAAGCGCGTACTATTGGAAGTAGCTAATACCAATACGGCAGCACAGGCACTGTACCGCAAATTTGGTTTTCAACCTTATTATCGTCGAGAAAAATATTACAAAAATGGTGCTGATGCCATTATGATGGAGCGAAAAATTGACTAAAATAATTGCATTTGAATCGAGTGCTGATGAAACCAGTGTAGCAGTGGTGGAAGATGGACACATTGTTTTAAGCAATAGTGTTGCAACGCAAATCAATTCCCATCAACGGTTTGGTGGCATTGTACCTGAAGTAGCAAGTCGACATCACATTGAATGGATCACCAGAGTACTTGATGATGCCTTGAAACAAGCTCAGGTCACCCCATCTGAATTAGATGCGGTTGCGGTGACCTATGGGCCCGGATTAGTTGGTTCACTACTGGTCGGATTGATGGGTGCTAAGACATTTGCCTTGGCGCATGACCTGCCAATCATACCTGTTAATCATCTAGCGGGACACATTTCTGCGGCAAATTTTAATCAACCAATCATATATCCAGCTATGGCTCTGATGGTATCTGGTGGTCATACTGAATTAGTCCTAATGAAAACTGAAAATAAATTTGAAGTATTAGGTGAAACAAGAGATGACGCCGCTGGTGAAAGCTTTGACAAAGTCGGACGGTTATTAAAACTCCCTTATCCAGCTGGTAAAACCATTGATGAAATGGCACATCGTGGTAAAGCAACTATTAAATTTCCAACGGCTATGGCTCATGAAGACAACTATGATTTTAGTTTTTCAGGATTAAAGAGTGCGGTCATTAATTATGTTCACCATGCCGAACAAAAGCAAGAAACGATTAACCAAGATGATTTGGCAACGAGTTTTCAAAATGCTGTTGTGGATGCGTTAATCGGTCGTACTGAGCGTGCATTACGTCATTATCCAGTTAAGAGCTTTGTTTTAGCTGGTGGTGTTGCTGCTAATTCCCAGTTGCGTGAAGCGTTGACAACACTTTTAAATGATTTCAATGATACAGTATTTATTCCAGTTCCAGTGGCGTATACTGGCGATAATGCTGCGATGATTGGTGCTGCTGGTTACTGGAATTATAAACAAAATATCTATGCGGATTTGGACCTTAATACGGATCCGGGATTGGATTTTGAACTATTACAATCGTGACATCATTGTGAATGTTTCACTATCTTTTCGCAAAACCCTTAAATATATGGTACAATTACTATGCAAAAGTTCACAAGTGAAATTACTGGAGATATATTATGACGCAACAACCAAAAATACCACGCGCAACCGCTAAGCGGTTACCAATTTATTTTCGTTATCTAACTTTCTTACATGATGCTGGTACAGATCGTATTTCATCATCAGAATTAAGTGATGCTATTAAGTTCGATGCGGCGACAATTCGTCGTGATTTTTCTTATTTTGGTGCTCTAGGTAAAAGAGGTTATGGCTACGAAGTTAAAGCGCTATTGGATTTCTTTGCCAATGTTTTGGACCAAGATAGTTTGATCAACGTCGCACTAATCGGTGCTGGAAATTTGGGACAAGCCTTGCTTAACTTTAACTTCCATCAATCGTCAAATATGCGTATTTCAGCTGCTTTTGATGCCGATGAAAAGCGAACAGGCACTATTTTAGCTGGTGTACCAATTTATAAAATGAGTGAATTGAAGGAACAGATTAGTGCGCAACGTATTAACATTGCGATCTTGACTGTGCCACAAGGTGTTGCCCAAGATATTACAGATCAATTAGTGAGTGCCGGTGTTAAGGGAATTTTGAATTTTACGCCTTTGCGTGTCACGGTACCTGCCAACGTACGTGTTCAAAACGTTGACTTAACCAATGAATTGCAAACTTTGGTGTATTTCATTGAAAATTACGGTTCAATTACGACAGGATTATAAGTTAAATGACAATTTTAAATTTAGATGATCAAGAAAAAGTCTCAGCATATCAAAAGTTTGTGCGTGAAAATCCAAGAGGACAAGTCACACAGGATCCACTATGGGGTGAATTGAAAGCAAACTGGAACCACGTTTATGTTTATCATGAAACAGACGGTCAAATTGATGCGGTTATGTCAGTATTAACAGTTGAGGCTGTTCCCGGAAAAGTTTTAGCTTATGCTGGCCGTGGACCTGTTGCCGATATTGAAGATGTTGATTTAATTAAGGATTTGATTAAGGAAGCTTTAGCAGCATTACCGGATAATGTCTTCTTGTTGAGAATGGATCCTGAAGTACAGTATTCGGATGAGTTGAATCAAAAATATCTTGAGGCAGGCTTCCAGACACGTAATACGCAAGTTACACACATGCATGGTAATATTCAGCCACGTAAGAATGTCGTCTTATACTATGATGGTCGCGGTGAAGGTGCTACGCCTATTACCAATGAAGATGAATTGATGTTGCACTTCAAGCCTAAACTTCGTAATGATATTCGACGTGCATTTCGTGATGGTGTGACAATTACATTTGGTGATAGTGAAGAGGATATTCGAGCACTATTTGATACCTACGTGGCAATGGCAAAAAATCATGGTATCACACACAGACCATTAGATTACTTCCTTCGTATGCAAAAATTATGGGCAGGGACAGGCTTGTTCCGAGTCTACTTGGCTCATTTTGAAGGGCAAGTGATTGCTGGTGGCTTAGGATTTGCTTATGGTGATGAGATTTGGTATATGTATGCTGGCTCTTATCGCGAATTTGGTAAACATAACGCACCAGCCGCCATTCAATATGAGATGCTGAAATGGGGACTGTCACTTGGCAAAATCGAATATGATTTTGGTGGCATTGGTGAATTTGATGTTTCTGATGGTCTCTATAAGTTCAAACATGAATTTGCTTACCACGATCCCAACGCTGAATATATCGGTGAACTCGACTGGGTCGTTGACGAAGAAGGTTATAAGGATTACCTCAAACAATTTGATTAATTATAAAAATTAGCGCCGGTGGGCGCTTTTTTGGTATAATAATAAAGTTTTAAGCAAACAGCATATATACTGTATAATACTGCGACTTTATCACGTTTTTAATTTAATATACTGACTAAATTGCATATATATTTCATACATAGTTGGGGAAAAGTTGGGAGCTAGAAGAGGCTTATTATTTTTTCCATTGCGTCTGTTTGACCTTCTTTAGTACCGTTATTATAATACAATGACATATCAATTTTTGAATGGCCCAGAATGTTTGCGATGTCTTTAGGATTCAATCCGGGTATACCGAAAGCTATGGTTGAAAATGCATGTCTCATTTTGTGTGGCCAAACATGTATATTCGTTTCGCGACTTATGATTTTGAATATTGTTGCTAGCTCAGAATATCGTACTTGTTTTGCTAAATGATTGACAAATATCAGATCATTTTTTGACATAATCAAGTTGTTAGATGCATATACCAACTTCGACTGTTGAATGCATCGCTGTAGGTGTTCTTCAATAATCGGCGGCATTGGGACCCAACGATTTGATGAGGAGGTTTTTGGTGTGGAAACTTGTCCATGTATATTGATAGTTTCAAAAATGCCTAGCATGTTTTGTTTGACATACTTAACTCTTATCCCCATAATCTCTTCGTGACGGAGTCCAATAAGTGTTAACAAAGCCATTGTTCTTTGTTGGAGTGTTAATCTTTCTGAATCTTTAATGAAATTGAAGACAGTGTTAAATTCTGAACGTGTAATCGAAGTGTCCCTTGAGGGCGAGCCAGATACTTTTATTTTTTGTATAGGACTTTTGCTTATTACATCATTTAGAACTGCATCAGTGAATACTCCTGCAACAAGACCGTTAAGTAAGCGCATGTAATTTTTTGAATATCTTTTTGTTTTTGCGTACTTAGTAATCCATGATTGATAGTCTAGACGTGTTACGTCCTTTAATTTAAACTTTCCCCACGTAGGAAATACGTTTCTTTCAAACATATAAGTACTTTGTTTATATGTTGTATAACGCCAAGAACCATTGTCAATTTTTTCCTGGCAGTATTGGTTGAAATATTCGTATACGGTGATGTTTTTGTTATTAAAATTTGTTGAAACTTGATTTAAGAGATCTTGTTTAGCCGCCCTAGCTGCGTCAAAAGATCTAAAACCGTTTTTTTCAATGAATTTCTTTTGGTTGCGTACGGTAATTGAAAATTTAATTCGCCATTTTTTGCCTTGTGTAGTTATATAGCTTTGTATTTGTGGGTCTCGTCGTTCTTTCTTATATGTGTACCTCATTTTTTGTTATCCTTCCTGTATTTTAAACGATAGCAAGGTGTTTAACTAGGAAGTAGGGCAGTTTATAGTCATGACCATGTGGACTAATATCGAGATAAATTAAAGATAATATTAGAATATTTTTCAGCTTTTGTTTTTAAAGAACAACCACTCCAAAAATTGATGTTTCATGGTTGGCATTAATGGGCATATCATCATATTTTTTATTGAGTGAAACAAACCGTGCGCCACTATCATCACTAACAAACTTTTTGACATAAGCTTGCTGATCATAGTTTGCAATAACAATTTGTCCTGTGCGAATATCGGTTCTTTTTTTGACAAAAATTATCTGCTTGTCTTCAAATAAAGGTAACATTGAATCACCATTGACGATAACTGCATAATCATGATCAGGTATGATACCGTCATATGAGATGGTTTCTCGATACTCATCGCTTAAATATTCTCCTGTGCCAGCGGAGACGGCACCGTAAAGTTCAATCTCTTGTTTTGGATGATCAAAAATTTGTGGCTGGCTATTTTGTATTTGGTATTGATGCTCACTATAAGCTAACACCTTTTTTTGGCGACTAATAGAAAGGTTGGCTAAAATGGCGGTTACCTTATCACTAATAGTTAACGAATTTTCGGATTCGATCAGGGTTGATTTTGGCACACCAAAATAGTTTGACATCATTTCAATTTTATCAATTCGCGGATAAGTATTGCCTTTTATCCAGTCAGTCAGTGTTGTGTAACTAATTGATAAATCGTCGGACATTTTGTTGCGTGTCACACCCTTTGATTTCATTAGTCGAGAAATATTTTGCGCCATAATTTTTTTATTGCCTAATGAGCTCATAGCGTTGACCTTTCAAGTTATTTTATATTGATATTATACGGCAGAACCGTAAATGAATCAAACTGAACTAGCCTCATTCATTATTTTCTATTGACATTACGATTTAACCGTAATAGAATGAAGTTATTCAGAAAGGAGGAGACATGAAGGTAACGTTGAAAGCTCTTCGAGCTAACTTTAATCTAAACCAACATGAAATGGCTCGAATTGTTGGTATTTCAAAACGAACTTGGCAAAATTATGAACAGGGGAAAACTGTTCCAAGTACAGCTGTACTTAGGAATATCGAGACATATTTTAATGTTAGTTATGATGAGCTTATTTTTTGTTCTGGAAAACAGTTTAGTCGTAACAAAGACCCAGTCATACATCATATAGAGAGTTAGGACGTAGTAATCCATGGAGATAGCAAGGTGTTTTATGGCTGAAGTTGAATTTAATGATGTAATAGAAAATATGGAAAAATTGTTTTCTCAACAATTAATAGAACTTGACAAGCTTCATCGTCAAAATGATGTGATTGTATGGAAATCTGATAGCCAAGCTGCAGCAGAAACTGGTCTTGGTAGAACGTATTTTTCTCGTATTAGATATCGATTGCCGCACATTGAGATAGAGGATGCAGCAACCGGTGTAAAATCAACCGTCTATCCGAAGGCAGCGGTAAAAAAATGGTTAGCAGATCACATTGAGTATTATCAATAAATTTTGTAACCAGCAGAATATAAGTTTAATTGTGAAATAAAAAAGGACACATAATTGTCCCCAAATAATTGAATATCAAGTTACAAAGGTAACCATCATTCGTTTAAAAGTTTGCACCTTTAGCATAACGGTTTTTGATGGAAAAAACAATAATTAGTTAAAAAGTAGGGTTAAGCATGGCAAGTTATTGTTGAAATTGTAGCGATAGTTACGGAGGGTCGATTGATTTCGGGTCGCAGCGTTACTTTGATTTGAGTTCTGACGTTGCACTATTAAAACACCGTAATCGTCTGGTTGATGTCAGGGGATCCAAGGACAATGAGATAAATAGAATATCAATGGTGTCCGAGAATAAAGTTTTATTCGATTTTAGGTTTATTTAGTGTGCCATGAAGCAGTGTGGGTGTGGAGCGTACGATTTGTAGCTATGGATCAAAGTATAGTTACATTTTTGATTTTAATTTTTATAAGATAATAAGTTTTTTGATGATGGAATTTAGTGAAAGAAAGGACGACAATGATGGATGATGACAAAAAAATTGTTCTCGTGGTACGTAGTGACTATCAACGTCTCATGACATCAAGGGAACATGCGGAATTGTTAGCTGATTTAAAGCCATTGGCTGGTAAGTATGAGTTTCATGTGTCGGTTGAGACTAAAATTTAATGGTTTGTTGCTAAGAACATTTTGATTATTTGATCTAGAGTGTTCTTTTTATTTTGATTAAGAAAGCGAGTTTTTATTTTTATGAGTAAAATGTTGAAGTTGTTGCCTGAAAAGGGTAACTTGAAGTTTTTGTATTTAGGCACACCTGATAATGGGCGACCACAGTTTTTGATTGAAGGTTCTGACGCTGATGCTTTGACTGTTACACCAGTTGGTAAGTTGCCAGAGGGATTGAAGCCAAAAGATGTTGTGAAGTTTGAAAATATGACGCTTGATTTGGTGTCAATTGGTGGTTCACGTACTAAAGTTTCTGGTTTGACTGCTGTTATTAAGAAAGAAAATGAAACAGTAGCGACTACCTGGGCGAATGAGTCAGCCCGTACTATGGTTGTGGTTAAGGGTGAGTATTTCCCTGTTGTTGATACAGATTTCTTTACTGGTGCATTTATGTATGGTGCCACTCGTGATGTCTTTGAGACTTTGACTTATCAGGAACAACAAGATCGTGGTTCCCGTGTTGGTGATTTGATTGCTAAAGATGTGCGTGTGAGTGATGAAAATGGTAAGGCATTAACAGTTCGTGTACCTGTTGAAGTATTCCCAGAGGGTGCCTTTAAGCCATTTGATAAGGTTGAATTTGAAAATTTGGTTGTGTCATTATTTGACGGTTCAACCAATGATGATCCAGATCAAGATGTTTTGTTCTTCTCTGCTAGTGGTATTTCAAAGGCAACTGCTGATAATAAGCCACAAACAACTGCTAAGCCTACTGAAACTAAAACTAAGTAGTGGCAGGAAAGGGGTTAATCAATGAGTAAATTATTTCCCCGTGGTTTCCGTGTTCGTTATTGGCATAGGCATTTAAGGCGTGATGTTTTTATTGCGATTGGATCTGTGCCAGTGGTCATATTTTTGATCACGATTATTTTTCGTTTACTTGCCATTATGCCACCTAGTAAAGGGCTAGTCAGCTTCACCAAATCATTGGTTACACAAGTTGATTGGTTGGCTTTTGTTAATAGTTTGTTACCAGGTCTTTATTTAACTTTGATTGCTATGGTTCTCTTAGTGCTTAGTGCAAGTTATTGGTATTGGAAGACTTATCAATTTCAAGGGTTTTGGGCGACTGTTTTTCGTTTAGAACGCTTATCTAATTGGTTAATTGCTAATCAATATTATTTGGTCAAGGAAGTTGATGAAAAAGAACCCCGTTTGAGTTTCAATTTGAGTGGTGAGAAAGGTGGTTGGCATTGGTAAAACAAAAAATTAAGCTGCCAAAAGTCAGTTTAAAGAACAATGGTAAGGTTGGCTTTTCAATCTATTTACCAATGGACGGACAAAAGTATCAAGATCGTTTTCGTGATCGACGTATTTCACAACCTATGTCGGCTATGCTATTTGCGGACGGTGTGGGAACAAATGATATTTTTGGGTTTAAGTCATTTGACTTTATTTCTAATCCGTTGGGATTACGCTTAGGCTTATCTGACATGACCATAACAGATCATACGATTGAAATTATGAAAGGGGTGGTTTGGGATTATGAAAAATATCCCCAGGCACTTATTTCTGGTGATACGGGTTCTGGTAAATCATTCTTTTTGTTTAGCTTGCTGAATGGTCTGATTAAAAGTGGTGCGATTGTTGATGTTGCGGATCCTAAAGAGACTGATTTATCAGTGCTTGGTAGAACAGCGTCACTAAAGTATCGTGTCACTTATGGTCGTGATCATATTCTAAAATCATTTTATCGTTTTTATTTGGAAATGATTAAGCGTGGTCGTGAATATCATGTTTTATTGAATGACAATTTAGAAGAAAATGTTGGCAACTATCGTAAGTATGGCTTGAAACCACATTTTTTTGTTTTTGATGAATTTGGTGCGTTTGTTTCTGGTTTGAAATATAACGAAAGTGAAGCAATCCAGCAAATTTTGGGACAAATTACCATGTTAGGTCGTCAATTAGGGTACTTTGTAGCGATTGCTATGCAGAAACCAACGGCTGATACGATTGGTAGTGCGTCTCGTGATCAATTCCAGTTCCGTGTGGCACTTGGTAAGATGAAATCTAGTGGACTGTCTATGATGTTCCCTGATGATGTTGACGAAGTGCAGTTTAAGGAACTCTCAAAGAATTTAAAGGGGTGGGGTTATTTAGCAATGACACCAGGGCAAGCCAGATCATTTTTTGCGCCTGTTATTCCCAAAGACTTTGTGCCTTTTAAGTATTTTGATGAATTAGGTCAGCAATATCCAGCCGTTCCAGTTGAGCCAATGGGTGAGATTAAGGAATTTTTGGACAGTAAAAGCGCTAAATATGTAGAATTGAACTTTTAGTTAGTCCCTATTAGTTATTTGGCAGGTCTAATTTGATCAAGTGATTGTAGGCAGTCGGGGTGCATGAGGCGTTAAGCAAAGCACTTACGGCACGTTGACCCTTTTCAGCCATGGAACAGCTCTGCTGTGGAAAAGGAAGCGCCCAGCTCTGCTGGTGCGCGACTGGTGGCGTTGTAAAAGGGGATTACGTGCCGTTGTGTCTTTGTAGCCGATTGTGCGCTGGATAACGTACAATCACTTGATCAAATTCGCCAACCCCCCAAATTACTAATAGGGGGGTAAATTTACAGAAAAGCCAACAGGCAAAAAGCCCTCATTCTTACGGGGCGTTGCTTTACAGCGATTTAATATTCGTGTAAAAACGTCTGTAATAATGACAAATCAATATGAAAAATTTGCTTAATTATTAGATTTAATCTAATGAAAGTAGAAAAGAGGTTATTTAAACGATAATTGTTATATCAATATCTTGGTATTCTACCAAATGAATTATATGGCACAACGCATAATACAGGTTATGCGTTTTTATTTGGTCATTTTCTAGACGATCACGTCATTGATACGCGGGTATATCAAGTTGCAGGTGATAAATTACCCCCAGCACTTGCATTGGGGGCTATTGTGGATCCAGAACAGGTCTATCAGAAAGGAGAGGGTGATTGGTACATGACGTTTGCTACAAAGTCTGTTGATGAAAAAATGGATCGTATGCAGATTTGGGACGTTATTTACAAACAAGTAAAACATGTCAGAGAAATATTTTAAGTTAGATTATGAAACAACCACGGGTGTTGATTTGGTTGCGTTTCGACAAGAACTCGAATTAACCCAGGCGCAAATGGCTTTATTTTTGAACGTGTCGCGCCCCACTTACATCAATAAAATTGAACGTAGTGATGAGGTGATTGCCAGATTATTAAATGCAGATCAACGGCATACGCTGAGAGTGTTGTTGAATGCAGATGGCATGAGTTTATGGCTGGATTATTTAAGTATTTCGTTTAAAATGCGTACTGCGGAATGGTTAGTCAAGACGCTTTTACAGTCGGGATATGATTTATTTATTCAACGTGACGGTGGACGTTTTGGCTATTCAATTACCTACGCTTTTGCAGGTCAAGCATTTATCACCGTGTATGGCAAAAAAGACGCGCCAGAAAGTTTGATCACGGTATCAGGGCAAGGCATACGTATTTTGGAAAACATGCTCATGCAACAAGATAGAAATATCTTTGATTTTCTAAGCCTTGCTTTGGATAACGGTGGTCATGTGACACGAATTGATTATGCTTTTAACGATATGGAACGAATTTTTAATATTTTTGATCTCTACAAGATTGTTGAAGCTAAGCGCTACACGCAAAAATTTAGAAGTGAGCCAACCTTTATCGGTAATGGTCAATCAGGTGGTGCAACCATGTATTTTGGTTCGCGCAGTGGTCAAGTTTTCTTTCGCTTTTATGAAAAAGACAAGGAACAGGCGACCAAAAGACATATTCCACATGAAGAAATTGGCATAAAAAATCGTTATGAAATTGAATTAAAGCAGGATCGTGCACAAACACTAGCCCAGCACCTTGTCGAAAAACGTAAAGTCGGAACCGAATTATTTGCCTACTTTCAAGAATACGTTAGATTCTATGATGTGCCCGTTGATAAAATGGCGCAGAAAGAGATTGATAAGTTACAGCAATGGGCGCCCTGGCGTGCCTTTTTGCAACAGGCTAGTGTGGTTGAGTATGTTGCTCAACCAGTCGATTTATCTATGGCGCGTTCGCTTGATTGGTTTATTACACAAGTTGCACCAACGTTAAAAGCCTTGATCCTATATTTTGGTCAAGAAACGATAGATGAAATTATTGATGACGCAGAATTAAGTCCGCGTCAAAAGAAATTATTGTCAGTTGCTGAAAAGGTCAACCTACCTTTTTAAAAGTTAAAAATTGGAGGACACACAGATGTCAGAACAAGGAACACAATTCAAAAAAGCACTTAGCGCTACTGCAACCGAAGTCGCTAATTTTAAGGCATTGTCCAAAATCGAAGACGGTAATTTGTATGCTGCTGTGAACAAAGCTAAGGAAATCATGGAAAATGATCCAAAGTGGAGCGATTTAATTGGTGATGACCTAGCGAGCCTACGTCGTAACTTGGCTGTTTTGAACAAACAATACAAGTCATTGCCAAAGGTGGCGGACAACGTCATCAATTTAGCCGAAGAAATTACGCAAAAAGTAGATCGGTTTGGGGGTATGTAAAATTTGTGTTTGATAAGTTAAAGTCAATCAAAAAGGGTTATGTCAAGTCTCGTGATAAGCCAGACCAATCATTGCCTTATGCCAAAGTCCAAAAACGGGGCAAATGGATTAGGCGTTTTGTTAAAATTGCCCTGGTGTTAGTTGGTTTGAGTGGTGCAATTGCTTTTATTAAAGCTAGTAATGTGAGCCAGACTAATCATAAGCTCATTGCTAAGATGAAAACGTATGATGACCAGCTAGAAAAAGCTAGTATGGGACAAAGTGTTTATTCACCAAGTCTTAATCGTTATGCGCAAGGTTTTTTTCAAACTTATTTCACGCAGTCAGATAATGATGATGATAAGCAAAAACGTTTGAAAGCCTTAAAAAAGTATTTTGCTACTAATATCAGTAGCACAATTTATGATAATCAGGACTCACAAAAAGAGACGTATGTGGGATCCAGATTATTAAATACGTTTACTAAAAATGACGTGAAGATTGCACAGTATCAAGTTGGCTATACGGTTGGCAACGATAAAAATACAATTATTCGCGTTTTTAATTTGCCTTTTGCTCAAAAAGCAGGGCAGTACACTGTTTTGGCGTTACCTTATGCCACAACCGAACAAGATATTGTCGGACATGTTGGCAAGATTGATCAAGATGATACCAATAATGCCACGTTGGCAAGCAGTGATAAAGTTCAAAAGTTTGTACAAGCCTTTAGTGAGAAGTATGTGAGTTCAAAAGCTAGTGATATGTCCTTGATCATGAAAGAGCCAGAGGGACTAGAGGGACAATATGCAGTTAAGAGTATTGATCAAATCAATGTTTCAGGTTCTAAGAATAGTATGAACATTAAGTATCTTTTGACACTAACCGATACAGAAACAAAGCTTGAACATTCAGAACAGATTACCTTGACCGTTTCGCCAAAGGGATCAACCTATTATGTGGTTAAGATGATCCATACACAAGGCGGTTTATTAAATTAACAGGAGGTTATGATGAAAGCAATCATCACAAATTATATGTTTCAAATTCCGACACTAGGGATTAGTTTTAATGGGCTACAAAGTCAAGTAGCAGGTTGGGTATCAGCCATTGTTGCCATGATTATTATGTGGAAAGTAGGACAACATTTCTTTAAGGGTTCTGTTGGTCAAATCGTTGTAACGATTGCAATTGGTGGTTTAGTCTACTTTGTGGTTAAAAATCCAGATAGTGTCCTTAACTCTGTGGGTGGTATCTTCAAATCTCTATTTAGTTAATATGGCAGAAGTTTATAACTATCAAAAAGCCTTGAAGCAAGATATTGTCATTCGCAAAATTTCAGATGAATATAGCTTACCTGTTGGGATTAGTTTGAAACCAGCAATTATATTTTTTACTTCAATTGTGGTGATTTATCTTATTTTGCATGAGCCTTTGCAAGCCTTTTATCATGCTAATTCTGACTTAGGTAAATTAGTTTATGTGGGCACATATATTGGCATGCCTGTTGGGATTGTCTCTTTATCAAATAGAGTTAAGCCTGACGGCTTAGGATTAGTGCAGTATGCCATTTCGATTGCGACATTTGGTATTAAAAGAATACTTAATCGAACGGTTTATTATCATGATCATGTTTTGCCAACTGGCTATTTTGAAGTTAGTCACATGGCGGACACGCCAGTCATTATAGAGTCAAATCAAGAAATTAGAAAGGCAGAAGACAACTAAAGATTAGTTGTCTTTGGGATCAAGAATGGTCAACAAATTAGTGTATTTAATCTTTATAGCGGTGATATGGTTGGCTTATGTAGGTTTTACATTACCGCTTTTGTTACTCTTTATGAGTTTTGGTCAATCGTGTCACGTTGCAATGATAATCGCTACTGTGATGACCATTTTATTTATTTTAGTACAGCGAACATTTAGAGGTTTGCATTTAATCAATCAATTACAAAAGAATATTTGAGAGAAAGGATAGAGCTAAAAATGATAGCTCTTTTTATTTAAGTTCATTATGGAAAATTCTAAAACATACAAGTTGTATAAGTCAGGTAAGTTGTGGGTAGTCGGAGCTGTTGCGGTAGCTGGTGTTGCTGTGAGTGCTAATACCACACAAGTAAGCGCTGATACAGTTTCAAACACTGACGCACAAGCTGTAAAAACGGCTGACACAGCGCAAGATGATAAGCAAGTGCAACTGACGGCTTCATCAACTGATCAAACTAAAAATGATACAGCTAAGGCTGATACCGTTTCATCAACTGCTGAAAAAAGCACGGTGCCAACAACTGCTGGTTCAAATGTGACACAAGACCAGGCAAAAGATAGTGTCGATAAGGCACAAGATACTGTTAAAAATGACGCAGATACAGCTTCAAAGGCTAGCGTTGATGTGACGACTGGTAATACAACTGATGTCACAATCAATGATGACAACGCTTCATCAAAAACAGATGAACTGCTATCTGACTTGAATAAGCAAGACCAAGCCGTTAAAGATGCCACGGCAAAGCAACAAGCTAATGATCAAGCTTATGACAAGGCAACAACTGATCAAAAAGACGCAACTACCCAGGGACAGGCTGATTTAGACCAGGCAACGTCAGACCTTGATATTCAAGTTGATACTAGTGAAAAATCTGGTATTAAAGTCAACGTTGAAGTCGCACAATCTTCACCTGAATATAAGGACTTGTCTGGATTAGAGGGTCAAGACCTACTAGACGCAAAGGTTTATAACATTAATTTGTATAAGCAAGCAATCGCAGACGGTGTGGCAAGTGAAAAAGCTGATACTGAAACATTGGCAAAGTTGACGACAGAATATCAACAAAAGCAAGCCGACTATGCTAAAGCTAACGCTGATCATGATGAAGCAGTTAAACAAGGCGAAACTGGTTTGAATAATGCAACATCAGATCTTGATCAACAAGTTGAGGCAAGTAAAAATGCCGGACTTGACGTGAGTGTTGAAGTTTCAAAAGTTTCGCCAAAGTACAAAGATTTGACTGGTTTAGAGGCTCAAGATTTATTAGATGCAATGGCTTATAACCTTAATTTGTACAACAAAGCAGTAGCTAGTGGTGTGGCAAGTGAAAAAGCCGATACTGAAGCATTGGTTAAATTGACGGCTGAATATCAAAAGCAAGTGGCTGACTATGAAGCACAAAAGGCAGCGGTTGATAAGGTAAATGCTGATAAAAAAGCAGCCTATGAAAAAGCGCTTGAAGACTATATGAATGGGACTAACCATACGACAAGTATGACAGCCCAAACGCAAACTGACGCTTCATCTGGTCAATATCAAACCTTTATGAATGCCACTGTTGATCAAAAAAAGGTGAGTTTACGTTGGAACACGACATGAACGACGGTGTGCATATCATTGGTCATGGTGTTTTGAAAGGTAAAATCAATTGGAAGATTGTTTCAAATGGTGACGGGACAGAAACCGTGACGATTTCATCAATTGAATTGTATTCATATACGTATACTAATGCTTATCAAAACCAAGCGGTTAACCAAAATATTAACTCCCACGTTTACGACAATGAGGGCAACGAACTATTTTCGGTTTACCATGACGGCAACACGACATTCTCAAAGACAATCAATAAGACTGCTCAAATTAACAAGACTTTCAAAATCTCACCAAATGAGACTAGTCCATTGACACAGGTATTAATTGTTGATGATAAATGGATCTGGAATACGCACGGTCAAGTTTCAACGCAAATTAAGAATACTAACGTAGCGCCAAAGGCACCTACTTATGAGCAAGACCCTGTGAAGCCTACGGCACCAAAAGCAACGGTTCATCATGTACAAGTTGTGGCACCTGAAAAGGGACAAGAACCTGCTGTACCAGTTGCCAGTGTTAAAAAGGTAACGGTTGCGGATATGCCAAATGTTGATAAGCCACAACCACAAAAGGTTGAGGTGCATTATTACAACATTAAGAAGACACCAAAGGTTGAAAAGACAGCCACACCAGAAACGCCAAAGGCAGTTGAAACGGCAAGCATTTTGCCACATACCAATGCTAATGAGCAAGGTAGTGGGGCAGTGTTAGGATTTGTGGCAACTATTGCCAGTCTTGGTTTCTTTGGTGCAATCAGCAAAAAGTTTAAGAAACAAAACTAATTAGATTAACTGCTGGTCGTGACGTTATCACAGAACATAACCAAATGGGGTGTGAAGCCCAATCATATTAAATTGTTAGGAGACAATATTTATGTTGCAGAAACAACTTTTAATCGCAGGTTCAGTGCTTGGTGCTTTAGCATTAGGTCATCAAGCAGTCAACGCTGATACTGTACCAACAGCGACTGATACTAGTACAGCACAATCAGTACAAGCGACTACTACTGTATTGCCACAAGTCAAGGCAGTTGCCTTAACGGCTAGTGTTGATCCAGTGGCAAGTGCGACATCATCAAGTGATGATTTTGGCGATAATGATGATAGTAATTTGCCAGGTGGCGACACAGGTTCAAGCTCATCATCAGATAATGGTAGCTCAAATTCATCAAGTGACAATAGTGGCACTGATACACCGACGCCAACACCAGGTGATGATAATGACAACGGTTCAACACCGCCAGATGATAATGGTGGTTCATCATCAGGAAATGGTGGATCAAGTTCATCATCAGATAATGGTAGTTCCAGTTCATCAACTGATAATGGTGGTTCATCATCAGATAACGTTGGATCAAGTTCATCATCAGACAATGGTGGTTCAAATTCATCAAGTGATCAAGGTGGCTCATCATCAAATAATGGTGGGACAGATAACTCAAATGCTGGTGGGTCAAGTTCATCAAACGACAATAACACAGTACCTTTGACACCGACAACACCTGATAAGAATGATCAGGGTGAAATCAATCATGTGAAACCAGTTGAAGTAACGCCTGATAGCTCTGGTAATGTTGTTTTAGTCCCAACACAAGTCGCTAGTGTGCCTAGTGTTGCCCGAGCTGTTGAAGCCTATAATCAAGTGCTAACAGCTAATGATAAGGACGCTAGCAATGCTAAGGTTGTTGAAGCAAAGAAAAAGCTAGATGACGCTGTTGCCAAATCCCTACCAGAAACACATGCAACACAAGCAAAATCATCAATTGGCATTTTAAGTGCTGTTTCAGGCGTTTTGGCAATGGCAGGCGCATTGATATTCAAACGTTTTAAAGATTGATGAGTTCGCACCTAAAGGGGGTGTTTTTTTAATGATTAAGTTTAGTGAAATTAAAATATTTGTTGGCGCTGTAAATGTACCGTCTCTTGGTAAATGGTTTACCTTGCCTGTGTCACCTAGTCGGGTAACACAAGTTTTAACTGAAAAAGGCGTGATTGGATCAGGAACTGGTAACGAAGAAATCATGATCAGTGATTATGAAGCACCATTTAAAATAGATCCTTATGAGTCGATTGTTAAGCTAAATAACATGGTTGAGAGTGCCAAAAGAGCGGTTGAAAATGGTGTTGATGAGGAGACTTTGGCTGATTTATATGATCAAGGGTTAGTTTTACTTGATAATCAGATTGACAGCCAAGTTGAAAATTTAACAATTATCAAAGCAGAAGATGAAGATGACTTAGCCAACGAAGTGATCGCAAGGCGTGGTGGTGTTGGTCAGCTATCCAATGATGAGATTGAGACCTATTTTGACTTTAAAAAGTATGGACATGATCTGATTTTGGGTGGCGATTTTTTGAAGCTACCTCATGGCGAATATGTAGGGTCTTAGTGTTAGTTGCGGAATTTAAAGCGATTTATAATGCTTATCTCTATGACCTTAATGTCACAGATATTAAGTGGACGTATCTCAAAACTACCCTTGAATTGCGCTATTTTGATGCGAATGGCTTAATTCAAATCAGGTGGCGCATTAAGAATGGTTTTGTGTTGGAAGATACAAAAAAAGTGATTGTCTATTAGCAATCATCTACAAAGCCTAGACTTTGTAGGTACATAACAAATAAAAAAATAAGGAGACATCAATGAAACTAGCAGTACCATTTAAAGCCGTGAAAGATAATATTTTATTAACCCAGGACAATGAAGCCTGGGCATATTTCAATATTGGAGCACTAAGTATTTCAGATAATGATGAGGCCGGTATTTCCAAACGACAAACACAATTGAGTCTGTTATTTGATCGGCTCGCTGATTTTGAAGATTTTGAATTGCGTCTTTATAATCGTGATTTGGATTTGGTTAATCGTTATAAAGAACTACAACCCTCTTTAGCAACAGATATGGGTGAGACACCTGTTCAAATGATTGTAGATGAAATTAGTGCCATTACCGCTACTGGTGTGTCACAGACAATTGAGCGATTTGTTTTGGGTATCAAATTACATAATCAAAATTCTGGTAAAGTGATTAAACAAGCCACTAATGCTATAAATAACTTTGTAGATGAGCTGGCTGGTTGGTTTAATTATGAAAAGCCATTTGATAAAAAAATGTTTGATGACTTTAGACCTAGTGAAAAACAGGCTTATGAAAAAGTTGGCTATTTGGATCATACAAGACGTTTAACGACTGATGAATTAGTTCATTTAATGCGTAATAACTTTATCCAGGGACAGCTCCATGATTTTAGAAAAGTCGGACAAGCACGTGATATTTTCAAATTAAGTGATACTGTGATTGATGACGGGGCAGTGAGTGGCTACGTTAAATTGGTTAATGATGACAATGTGCGCTATGTTGCCAAATTAGTGTTATCGACAACGCCAGAAAACATTACTGGTTTTCATTTATTTCGTTTGGTACAAAATATGAGTTATCCAATCGACATCAATTTGAAAGCACATTATTATAAGTCAGAGGGTATCTATGGCTTGGCAACTCGTGCTAGTCAATCGCTAAAGACTGCTAGTAATAATGTTGAAGAACGCTATCAGGCAGAGGGATTTTCTTCTAGTAAAGATGATAAAACGATTGAAATTGCCGAAGTGCTAAACGATCATATTTCAGAAAAGAAAAACTTCTTTTCCACCTTAGTCACGTTTACGGTATCAGCGGAAGATATTGAAACCCTACATGATCGTGTTGCTAATTTAATAGAATCATTTAGGA